>JARFQZ010000152.1 GCA_029287515.1 Lysobacterales bacterium | reverse complement strand
GCCTCTACTTTCAGCCGCGCAATGGCGCTCATCGATTCCTGGACTCTGCCCTGCCAGGTCTCGGCCTCGGCAGTCAGCTGTTCCAGCGTCAGCGGGGCTGTCAGCAACTGCAGTTCATCCAGGGTATGTTCGGCTGAAAGGGCTTCGTGCGGTTTTGCAGCCTCCTGTGAGAGCAGGGGGCTGCTCATGAAAAGAAATGCCAGGGTCAGGAGCAATGCCGGTTTTTTCATGAGTAATATCCTGTCAGTGTGCTTCCGGTTTTCAGGGTGGATTGTTCTCCCTGCAAGAGAATCGCATTGTGCCCGAAGGCCGGCGCCGTTTTTTTGCCGGGCATTGGATTGATGTCTCGCAGGGTTTTGAAAGGCTGCCGGCCGGGGTGCTTTTCTGCTGTTTCCTGGTCAATGGTTGTTACCACGCAGCGCTCGCAGGGATGGCAAAAGCCCAGGCGTAAACCTTCCCCTTCGAGCCGGCTCAGCCGGTGTTCGTCAAAGGCCTCCAGGCCCCGCACGATGATGTTCGGGCGAAAGCGATTCATTGGAACTGCCCGGTGACCCCCGGCAACGAGGGCTTGGTTGAGCGCATCGAGTGAAGCCTCGTTGGTCACAAGGTAGGGCGCCGCGTCGGCAAAAAATGTGGTGGTGTTTTCTCCCAGCAGTTCAGGCCTGTTCTGCGGGCGCTGAAAACCCGGCTTCATGCGCACCAGGCGCAGGCTGTTTTGGCATTCCAGCGCCGATTGAAGCCAATGGGCTATTTCCTCGCCCTGGTCGACGGTTTCGCAGTGATCTCCCCACACCTTGGTGTGGATCATATCGCCTTGCAGATGATCAGTCGGCAGGGTGACCTCGCCAAAACCCGGCCTGGAAAGCCTGATGCTTCCGTTTTCAATCCCGGTTTGGATCAATGCCAGTTTCGGCAAGTCACGCTGGGTCACGAATGCACCCTCTTCACGCACGACCATGAACCGCCGGTCATGTTGAAACCCCTCAGCGGTCAGTACGGCCTCGTTGAGTTCAATGCCCGCCATCGACTTGACCGGGTAAATTCTCAGGCCTGTAATTTCCAGTTTATCCATGGCCGGCAATCATGAACACGCAATTTTCCAGTTTCGGATCGTCGTGAGGATATGGGGCCAGGTCGAATCCAAGCTTTTTGTACACAGCAAGTGCAGGCTTGTTTACGGTCATCACGTACAGGGAGAATTCGCTGGTATCCAACTGCTCGGCCCCATGGCGCATGAGCTCTGATATGAACTTCGGCCCCAATCCCTGGCCGCGATACTTCGGATTGATCACCAGGCGGGCAAGGTGGCAGCGGCCCAGCTTCAGATAATACTGGCCAAAGCCCAGTACCTCTCCATCATCCTTCAGCGCCACAACCGAGTTGATCCGGCTCCAGTAGATGTCCTCAAAGAAGGTGTCCTCGGTCAATGGGTAGCGTGTATAAGGGCTGCCCCACAGGAAAACGCTTTCCTTGTCGGGGAACCAATCCATGATTTCCCGTGCATGTTCGCGATCAGCATTTATGATTTTCATGACACCAGAAAAGATTTCAGCCAAGCCTTGTTGTACTCTGTCATTAATACGAAGCGGAGGCAATCAGCCCGCCCCAAAGCATGCGTCTGATTCTCATTTTATTAACCATGATTGTGCTGCCTGCATCACTGCAGGCGCAAGATGCCGCCCGGGAACCGGACCCCAAGAGGGCGGTTCACTGGGCCATGGGTGCTTTCTTCGGAACCGGCTGGTACCAGGTGGATAAGAACCGTTCGGTTTTTGTCTTCCGCATTCCACCGCGACAGACTGTCACCCGGGCGGGTTTCGACGAGGACGGGAACCGCAAGCTGGGCTGGGAAATACAGTACCCCCTGTCATTCGGCCTGCACAACTTCGATGATATTCCTGATTTCATTGACTTCGATAACTATGGAACGGTCACTTTCACTCCTGGCGTGCAGGTCGAAATCCCGGTCAACCCGCGGTGGTCTCTGAGGCCCTACGCCCACATCGGCGGCGGCTACGAAATAGAAACCTCTGAGTGGGCCGGCATCTGGTACGGGGGCATCAAGAGCCGATACCTGCTGGGAGAAGGCGAAAAGCTGAGGTGGTCCCTGCTCAACGCGATTTATTACGCCGGTTACAAGCCGGAATACAAACAGCGCGGCCGCTACGGCTCAGCAATGGCCGGGTTGGAGTTCAGCCAGCCACTGGGAAACCTGACACTGGGCGGAGACCCCCTGAGGTTGAACTGGCATGTGACCTATAACTACCTGTTCGACAAACTGAATTTTCACCTTGACGAGGACACGGTGGAATCGATTTGGGATCAATGGGAGATTGGCGTGGCGCTGGCCAAGGAAGGCAAACCCATCAAAATCGGGTTCATGAGTTTCGAGCATATCGGCCTTTCCTATAAGCGCAGTTCAAATGGCGTTTACCGCGCCATTTCATTTAATTTACGCTCACCGTTCACTTACTGACATGGTTACTGCATCAATACGCCGGCTGTTGGTCTTTTGCTTGCTGGTTTTGGTAATGATTGCCATGCCTTCCGTCACGAAAGCAGACTGTTCTTCTGTCCTGGAAAGCCCTGCCATCGTCAAATCCCCGAGCCTGAGAGTTGTGACACTGAACATGGCACACGGCCGCAAGGACGGCAGGAACCAGATGTTGCTGAAAGGCGAGACGATCCGGAACAATCTGCTTGAGCTGGCCCAATTGCTGGACCGGGCAGATGCCGACGTGATTGCGTTGCAGGAGGCCGATGCGGCGTCGGCCTGGAGCGGCAAATTCAACCACGTGGACTTCCTGGTGGAAAACTCGATGTACGGCTGCAGTTTTCACGGTGTCCATGCCAGTAACCGGATGTATGACTTCGGCACGGCATTATTGTCGAAGCACCCATTCCAGGGCGCTTTCGCGCACAGTTTCGTGCCGTCCAAACCGACCACGACCAAAGGCTTTTCGGTCGCAGCCCTGGACTGGAACCCGGAGGGGGCGCTGCCGCAGCCGGTAAAGGTCAAATTCGTTTCGGTGCACCTGGACTTTTC
>JARFQZ010000107.1 GCA_029287515.1 Lysobacterales bacterium | reverse complement strand
GCCATGCAGTCTTTCCGTCCGCTGGATACGTCGCTTTACCGGGGCGAAAAACAATCCTTGCGCGGCCGGAAAAGGGATCCGGCATCAGTTTTCATGCTGTTCAGGCGTAACCCTGATCTGCTGGAAGATTTTCAGACCATGTGTGATGCGTGCGCCAGTCTGCACAGGACCTTTACGCAGAGTGGTTCGTTCGAAGAATTGAAGGATATTGCCCGGGACATTCACAGGTTCGCCAATACCCGGTTCAAAACCAGGGTGTTGGGTGCTCTGATCAACGCCTGGTCGCTTGAACGTGGTGAAAATGTGGGCGAGATCAATTCGGCCATGGTCATCAAGGCTGATAATGGGGGTCAATCGCTGACCATGGGCCGTTAGAGCCGAGGACGCCAGGATGACTGAGATCAGATATCAAACCAACTGTGTTGAGCGCTTTCTCGAGTATGTAAAGATCGACACGCAGTCGCGGGAAGGTTCCGATGCGTTCCCGAGTACCCCCGGGCAGCTTGATCTGCTGCGCCGACTGAAAGATGAACTGCTCGAGATGGGGCTCGATGACGTCACGATGGACGAATACGGTTACGTGTTCGCAACGGTGCCGCCAACCACCAGCAAGCCGGACGTGCCGGTGATCGGCTTTCTCGCCCACGTGGATACCTCCCCGGAAATGAGCGGCGCCGGGGTCAAGCCTGTTTTTCACCGCAATTATGCCGGCCAGGATCTCGTTTTTCCGGATGACCCGGACACGGTGATCCCATTCGATGCCAACCCACACCTTGCAGATCAACTGGGCAACGATATCATTACCGCATCCGGCACCACGCTGCTGGGCGCAGACAACAAGGCGGGCGTGGCCGAGATCATGGCGGCTGCCGGGTACCTGCTTGAACATCCCGAAATTGAACACGGCCCGGTCCGTCTGGGCTTTACGCCCGATGAGGAAGTTGGGGGCGGCACAGATTATTTCGATGTAGAACGATTTGGCGCCCGATGCGCCTACACCATGGATGGTGAAACCCTGGGTGAATTGCAGGTGGAGACTTTTTCTGCAGACGCCATGACCGTCACGTTCCGCGGTTTCAACACGCACCCGGGGTTTGCCAAGGGTCAGATGGTCAACTCCATCAAGGTGGCCGCGGAGTTCATCAGCCGCCTGCCGGCCGACAGCCACTCGCCCGAGACCACCAGTGGCTATGAAGGTTTCGTGCACCCCAATGCGATCGACGCCTCGGTTGAACAGACTTCCGTTAAACTGCTGGTCCGCGATTTTGTGACCGCCGGGCTCAGCGAACTTGAACAGATGGTCGAACGCGTTGCAGCTGAAGCCGTCGCTGCGTTTCCTGGATCAGGCGTGGAAATCCTCGTGGAGGAGAGCTACCGCAATATGAAGGAAGTGCTGGACCATCACCCGGAGGTCGTGGAAAACGCGATGGAGGCGATTCGGCGCGCCGGCCTTGAAGCAAAGGTAGAACCCATCAGGGGCGGAACGGATGGCTCCCGGCTGAGCTTCATGGGCCTGCCGACGCCGAATATTTTCGCCGGAGAGCACAATTTTCATTCACGCTTTGAGTGGATCTCCACCGCTGACATGCACAAGGCCGTGGAAGTGATCATCGAATTGTGCAAAGTCTGGGAAGAAAGAACCGGCGCTCAGTAATCGATCGCTCCGACTCGGCTGATCGTCACCACGCCACAAAGATCATGCAGATCTTTTGCGCCTACCTGGACTACCGGGATAGGTCCGAACCCCATTTCCCTTGCGACGACCGCTCCCAGCGTGACGATGAAGTCCGGTTCAACCAGGATGATGCCCGCCGGGCCGCGTCCCAGTCGCATCAGCTCAAGAAGGATCGCGCTGCCTGAGCTCGAGCCGATGGAACGGTTCATTGCCAGTACTTTGCCATCGACGCATTCGCCCGATTGAGGGTGGCGGTTGTCGATGACCACGCCTGTAACGGGATCGACTCCTCCCCAGAAACTGATGTCGGATTCCAGTTTCAGGAGCGGGGCCCTGGCTTCGCCTTCGATCAATACTCTTGAAGAAAGGACCGTCATTTCAGCTCCACCCCGATTCATCGCGCCGCACGGCCCCGGCGACGGCGCTGTTGGCGCAGTCGGCCAGGCTGCCGAAGACGACCTCATGACCCGTCAGAGAAGGGCTGTAGTGCGCGAATTTGCCCGAATTGGTCATCAGCACGCCGGAAGTGCGTTCCAGGATGGGTGTGACCACCACGCAGGTGTCCACGATGATCTCCACGCCCAGGTTCTGTAAACTCCGAAGTTGGCCGTGTTCCTCCAGTTGCGCAACAACATGACGTCCGGTACAGGCCAGCAGCGGTATGACACACCGCCTGCCGTCAAGCAGGCGCAGCAACTGCTTGAATTCCTTGAATGAAAAATGCGGGCTGCCAACGGCCACCACGTCGAGCTGGCTGCCCGCCGCCGTGCTCAGGCGATCACGTTCGCCGATGATGTCATCGTGCGAAAGAGCGATTGTTTTACAGTCCGGCTGATGGTTGGTGGCGGCGGCAAGCGTGGGCGCCTCCGGTGTCACGCCCTCTATGTGAAACAGGGCCACGCCGCCTGAAGAGGCTGCGCTGGCGCCGAGTGATTTCAGCTGGTCTTCGGTTACGTTCCGGGGCAGACCGGAAAATACCGCAACCCGGTCTCCGGCTACCCGCCCCAGCCAGGATCCGAGCACCGCGTAAAAAACATCTTCCCCTTTCAGCCCTTCCGGTATCGCGGACGTGTCTATCAGAAGCGTGGCATAGCGATTCTCCGGAAGGTGCAGGCCGACATAAGGCGCACGGCCGGTGATGGCACAGCAGATGTCCATGAACTCGCCATAACGGTTGGTCCGTGCGCCCAGTACCGAGTTGGCGAAGACTATGGCATTGCTTTCCGCCCAGGCGATGTCCTGGCCCAACTTCGGACGGTGCCCGGC
>JARFQZ010000089.1 GCA_029287515.1 Lysobacterales bacterium | reverse complement strand
TTGCTGCTGCGGATGGAAGCGGTCGCCCGCAGCCGTGCAGGCGTCAACGATCCGTGGTCGCCCTGGAATTCATCGGGCGCCTGGCGTCTCAATCAGCCGTTCATCCATTCCGGTGCGATCGTTCTGAATGGAACGGAATACAGCGTGCCCGTTGAAGAAATCGGCACCACAGAGCAGAGACGTTTTCTGATCTCGGTTGAAAACAAGACAGTTATGGCGGCGGGTGAACTGGCCGGAAATACGCTGTACGCGGATATCGACGGGTACCGTCAGAAGGTGGAGATCGTCCCACACGATGGCATGTATACTCTGTTCAGCCGGCATGGAGCCATGCAGTTTGCCCTGGCACAGCCCGACCTGGGGCAAGATGACGGACACGCCGAGGGTGACGAGTTTTCCGCGCCGATGCACGGGGTCGTGGTCAAGTTGCTGGTTGAGGCGGATTCATTGGTGAAACAGGGCCAGCCATTGCTGATCATGGAAGCCATGAAGATGGAACATACAATTTGTGCGCCCCGGGATGGCCGGGTCAGGGAATTTTATTTCCAGGCCGGCGAGCAGGTCGGTGGCGGTGAAGAATTACTGGAATTCGAGAGAGAAAAATGACGACAGTTTTGATTACAGGAGCCAACCGGGGTATCGGGCTTGAAATGGCCCGCCAATATTCACAACGGGGTGATGAAGTCATTGCCGTTTGCCGTACTTCAAGTCCGCAACTGGACGGACTCGGCGTTCGCACCATCGCCGGTATCGATGTCGCTTCAGATTCATCGGTTGGCGAACTGGCCGGCCAGTTGAATGGAATGGCGATCGACCGGTTGGTACACAACGCGGGGATACTGGAACGGAACGCGCTGGACACCTTTGACGCCGGCTCCATCGAGCGGCAGTTCCGGGTCAACGCCATCGCGCCGCTGCGCGTGACCACCGCCTTGCTGCCGAACCTCGGCCGGGGCTCCGGCGTATTCATCATCACCAGCAGAATGGGATCGATCGAAGACAACACCTCGGGCGGTTCGTACGGTTACCGAATGTCAAAGGCCGCCGTAAACATGGCGGGAAAAAGCCTCAGTGTAGACCTGAAAGAGCAGGGTGTTTCGGTCTTCCTTCTCCATCCCGGCTGGGTATCCACCGACATGACCGGAAATACCGGGATTGACGTGGAGCAGTCAGCTTCGGGGTTGATTGAGCGCATGGACTCGCTGGACTTAGGGCAAACGGGTACGTTTTGGCACCAGGAAGGTTACGAGCTGCCCTGGTAGTTACTGCGGCCCGGTCGAACCGTCCAGGTTGATATTTCCGGTTTCCCTGATCTTTATGGATGGGTACAGGCCGCCCAGGTCCAGCTTCGCCTTGAATTCATATTCGAAAGCGCCATCGTTCGATTGCATCATGTTGTGCACAAGTCGCATTCCGGCCAGAAGGTTGGCGGATGCGGTCAGCTTCACATCGCTTTCCGAGTAGCCTTCGATCGCCGGGAAGTCCTTGCCAACACCTTTCACCAGTTCGTAACCGTTCAGCGAGATGGTGTAGACGATGCCCTGCAGATCAAGGGCCTGGGCATTGGGGTTGAGAATGCGCAAACCGATCTCAAAGGATGGCGCCATGCCCTCTGATGGAAGCGCACGAAAGGAATTAAGGGTGACCGTGGGTTCCTCGTAATCGGGGCTCAGAGTAGCGCAGGCGGTCAATAATAAGCCTGACAGCAGTGCGAAAACCTTCAGGATATTCAAGAGCAGGCGCTTCTTACCTGTTCGAGCAGCTGGCGTGTTACGTCGTTCAGACCCCGTTGGTGGGCGGCAACCACCGCAGACAGGCGATCTTCGGAAACCGAATTGGAATCAGAAAGCCGCAATGGGATGCTGTTCCCGTTGCACTCCAGGGTTCCGGCAAATTCAACCCTGACACTGGATGTCTCCCCGGCGCCATTCTGAATGCCATAGAACTGCTGTAATTCGAGGGTGAGCGACCAACCACCGTCAGAAGCCCGGGAAGACGCTTCAACCGACGAAAAGTCTCCGGAAGCGGAAAGCGAACGCTTCAACACGGACGTAATCACTTCCGGCAGGTGGTCTGGCCAGCGGGCGTTGGCGTAAGGGCTGAGCCGGGCATCCGGGCCCAGTGCCAGGATCCGGTCAGTGTCCAGGCCCGGCACCACGCTGATGGCCACCGCGAGGCCGGGTGCGCTCGCTGCGGCGGGGGCGCCTGTAATGGACGTGTCCGGGGTGAGCAGGTAGGTTTGCCTGGCTTCTCGTTTGCTATCCATCACTCCGCTGCAAGCGCCCAGCTGTAAAAAAGCCAGGGTCAGAAGGGTCAATCGCACTATGTTTTTCATGATCAGGGTTCTATCTCCACTGCATTTTCGTCATGGCGGTATATCAGTTGTGATGGACCATCCTGCAGATCCTGCAGCATTTTTTCGAGGTCGCGCAGGACTTTGCGGGTTTGCTCCATGAGTGCCGGCGCCCCGGCCAGGCCGTCTTCCACGAACCTTCCAATGTCCTGCTCGTGACGCTGGAGCATGCCATCGACCCGGCCGGTCAGGCTGGCCAGGTTCTTGCTGCTCTGGTCGACGTTTTCGATGGTGGAAGTGATGCCGGGCTGCAGTTCGCTGATCATGACCTGGAGTTGCTTCACGGTTGCCTGGATGTCAGCGACGGTGGCGTTCAGGTTGTTGGGCAGGGCGCCGATGGCTTCCCTTTCGGCGGCAAGGGTCTCGGTCAGTACCTTGATGTTCTCGAGCGTGGCCGCAATGGCGCTCTGATTTTCTTCACCCAGGATCTTTTCCGCCTGGCCAAGTATGTTGTTGAGTTTGTTCATGATTTCCGGTGCATTGGACATCAGCGCCGAAAAGCCAACGATCCTGACGGGTATGATTGGATAGTCCCGGTCAGGTAAAACAGCCAGGGGTGGGTGTTCGCCCTGTTCCGTTTCAAGGTTGACCACCGCGACTCCCGTGATGCCCTGAAGGGCCAGGCTGGCGAAAGTGCCGCTGTCAACGGGCGTGGAACTGAGGACGTCTATGTCCACCCTGATCTTGACGCCCTCAACGCGCTCGATATCCATCAGGATCACGGAACCGACTTTCATACCCATGTATTTCACCGGTCCGCCGACGTTCAGCCCGCTGACATCCTTGTGGAACAGGAGTGTGTACCGGGTCAGATCCTGCTCCCCGGTTCGTCCTGTCAACCAGATGACGAAAAAGACGAACGCAGCAATAGCAACGCTGACAAACAAACCGACTGCGAAATTCCTGTCACCTTTGAACATGGGTCAAGTATTCACCTTGGCTTTAGCCGCTCTTCGCGCCCTGACGGCGCGGGGATCTCCAAAATATTCCTGGATCCAGGGATCAGGATGTTTCACGATCTCGTCCACAGTATCGACGATGATGCCCTTGTTCACCAGTACCGCCACCCGGTCGCAGACACCGAACAACGTGTCCACGTCATGTGTGATCATCACGATGGTCAGGTCCAGGTTGTCGCCCAGGTAGCGCACCAGTTGATCGAATTGCGATGCCGAAATGGGATCCAGGCCGGCCGTGGGTTCGTCGAGGAAAAGGATCTTGGGCTCCAGTGATAACGCGCGTGCCAGCGAGGCGCGCTTCTGCATACCGCCCGACAATTCATTCGGATACTTGGCCGCCGCGTTCAGGTCCAGGCCGACCATGAAAATTTTCAGTACGGCCAGTTCCCGCCGCATCCCGACCGAGAGGTCAGAGTGGAGGGCGATGGGTAATTCGACGTTTTCCTGAACGGTCAGTCCGGACAGCAGTGCACCGCCCTGGAACAGCACGCCCCACTGCTTGTGGGGGCCGGGTTCGTGGTACCTGATTTTCTGCCCCAGCACCTCGATTCGTCCCTCGTTGGGGCCGTGCAGCCCCAGGATACTCCGCAACAGGACTGATTTGCCCGTTCCTGATCCTCCGACGACTCCGAGTATTTCGTCCCTTCGCACGTCCAGTTGGAGGTCATCATGCACCACCTGGCTCCCGAACCGGTTGACCAGGCCCCGAATGGTTATGACATGTTCGTGACTTTCCGGCATCAGAATCCGATTCTCGAGTAAACGACAGTGAATATCGCGTCGGCGACGATGATCAGGAAGATTGACTGGACGACCGCAACGGTGGTGAGGCGCCCGAGTTCTTCAGCCGAACCCTTGACCTGCATTCCTCGCAGCGTGCCGGTGACCGCGATCAGAAAGGCGAACACGGGTGCCTTGCTCAACCCCACCAGTACATCGTTGACGTCGATGGTTTCGGCCAGGCGTTCAGTAAATGAGAACCAGTTGATATCCAGCACCGTGGCGCCGATGAATGCACCCCCGGCCAGGCCGGCGATATTGGCGAAGACCGTGAGCACCGGAAGTGCGATCATCAATCCGACCACGCGTGGAATGATCAGGATCTGGTTGGGATTGAGCCCCATCACGCGAAGCGCGTCGACCTCTTCGGTGAGTTTCATGGTGCCCAGGGCAGCCGCGAACGCCGAGCCGGACCGGCCGGCCACCATGATGGCGGCAAGCAGGACCCCCAGCTCCCGGAAAATGGAAGTGGCTACCAGGTCCACCATGAAGATATTGGCGCCAAACTGTTCCAGTTGCCGCGCACTCTGGTAAGCAAGGACGATACCCATCAGAAAACAGACGGTCATGACGATCGGGATCGCCGCCGCTCCCGTTGCGTGCACCTGCCGTATGATCTCGCCCACCACTAGCCGGGAAGGCCGCTTGACGCCATCGAGCACCGCACGGGCGATATAGCCAACAGAATCCACCGCCTCGATGGTGTTCTCACCCAGTTTTCTGATGCCGTTCCGGACGAAGTGCGAGGGTTTGGGATCGAAATATCCCGGGACGTATTCCTTGGTTGCCGCGATGTCTATGATGTGCTGCAGGAATTTGAAATGGGACGCACGGAATCCCTCGAAGTCGGTTGTGACACCGATTTCTTCGAAATCCATGGAACGTTCATACAGGACCCAGGCTCCGGCAAGATCAAAATTCTTCAGCCCGCCGCAGGAAAATTTCACCTGCGTTTCGGTTTCAGGAATGATGTTGTCGAGGGTTTCCTGGAGGATGTTCAGGTTGTCGAATACCCAGTCATCCTTCAGGAAAACCTGCAGTAATCCCCCCTGTTTCTCTACTGTCAGGAATGCGTTCATTCCAACTCAGTCTAGCAAAAATCAATTACAATGTTTTCGGAACTGATTGATAACTTTGAAAATGGAAATCTGGTACGTACTTTTTCCTATTCTTTTGACGGATATCGTGAACCCGGTGCTTTTTGCATTCATGGTGTTTGCTGCTGCGTCGAATCGCCCCTGTTCTGAGTCAATAGATATTTATTTAAAATCAATTTCGACAAGGTTTCCGTCCGGGGCGGTGACGATCCTTGCTTCCTCGTAATCCGGCCTGCCAAACCAGGACGACGCGTTATTTGAAAACCGGTAACTTTCGCCGCCAAAGCCCAGAAAGCCTGTATCCAGCTTGCCATTCTCATTGGCGTCATGGACAACGACCACGGCGTACTCCCCTGAAGTAAGGTCTGTAAATTCCGTTATGAACTCGCCCTTTTCGTTGCTCTTACCCGACTGCTGCCTGTAGGGCTCTTTCATGAAGGTCTCTGCCGAGTTGAACAGGGTGACTTCAACAGTTCCGGTCGGTGGAGAAAGGTTCTTGATGCTGACTGCAAGGCTGGTGATTTCAGCAATGGCGAGAGCCGGATGAATCATCAAAAGAGGTGCCGCCAGCCGGCAAAATCTGGAAAACTTCATTTCATGCTCCGAAAAGGCAGAATGGATTTGCGCAAAGGATAAAACAATTTTTCAGTATTGGCTTCGTTTTAGTGCAGAAGGCAGCACGGCCTCGACTCTTTCCCTGACGTCCTGCCTGTCGACCAGGTCGCTGGCGAAGTCCAGCTTGCCCGTGTCCAGCACCAGGATTTCACCCAGCGAGTAGTTTTCAATCCATTGGTCGTAAAGGCCTTGCAGGCGTTTGAGATAGGAAAGGGGAATGTCCTGTTCCATTTGCCGGCCCCTGAGCCGGATTCTCCGGCGCAGTGTCCTCATCGAGCAATGCAGGTAAATCATCAGGTCAGGGGGCCGGATGGCTCCCAGTATGGTCTGGTAGAAGGACCAGTAAGTCTGCCAGTCACGCTGGTCGATCTTGCGCATCCTGTGCAGCGCAGTGGCAAAAATCTCGGCATCCTCGAATATGGTCCGGTCCTGGATCACGACTCCGGGTGTCCGGTCGGCCTCCTGGTGGATTCGAAACTTGTTGCTCAGAAAAAACAGTTGCGATTGAAAGGCCCATCGCCGCATGTCCTTGTAGAAATCAGGAAGGTAAGGGTTGGCATCGTTGGGTTCATAAAACGGGGAAATATCATAAGTGCGGGTTAAAAATTGCAGCAGCGTGGATTTTCCTGCACCGATGTTCCCTGCGATCGCGATGAATTTCTGTTGGCTCATGAAAGTGGCTTCGGTCCCGGACTAAAAATTCATTATACTTTCGCGATGAACTTCCGACGGTTGAATTTGCTCGTGTCGTTACCGTTATGGCTGGCGCTTCTGCTGCTCGCTGCTGGCGTCCCGGCCCACGAGGGAGACGATCATTCCGCCGAGCAGCCCGAGGCCACCGGCCGTGTGCTTGGCCAGATCAGCTTTCCTACCTCCACGCGGTCTGCCGAGGCGCAGGATGCGTTTATTCAGGGCATGCTGTTGCTGCACCTGTTCGAGTACCCCTTTGCAAGGGATGAGTTTCTGAAAGCGCAGGCAATCGATCCGGGCTTCGCCATGGCTTACTGGGGAGAGGCAATGACCTTTAACCACCCGATCTGGGACCGGCAGAATCTCGACGGAGGACGCAGGGCGCTACTGAAGCTGGGTCCGACGCCCGAGCAGAGAATCACCTCCACGTCGGCGCCCCGTGAGCAGGGTTTCCTGGCGGCCATAGAATTACTTTACGGTGGCGGCACCAAGGCTCAGCGCGACGTGGCGTATATGCGTGCGATGGAGCAACTGGCAGCCCGCTACCCGGACGATCACGAGGTCCAGCTTTTCTATGCCCTGTCATTGTTCGGGGTCCAGGCCGGGGTCCGTGATACGGCCACCTACATGATGTGCACCGCGCTCGCGCAGGATGTATTCAGCGAGAACCCGCAACACCCCGGCGCAGCCCATTACCTGATCCACGGGGTGGATGACCCGGTTCATGCCGTGCTCGGCCTGCGCGCCGCCCGGGCACTGGCCGTGATGGCCCCGGATGCGGGTCATTCACAGCACATGACATCCCATATCTTCACTGCCGTGGGAATGTGGGACGACGTGGTGACCGCCAATGAAGCGGCGGTGAAGGTCCAGAACGGTATGCGCCGGGAGCGCGGCATGAGCGCGCGCCATTGGGGCCACTACAACTACTGGCTGTTGTATGGCTACCTGCAACAGGGGCGGTTTGCAAAGGCGCTCGGACTGCTTAAGGCGGCTTATGACGAGGCCCAGGCCGGCGGGGATTCTCCGGAGGATCGGTTGAACCTGGACCCGGACCGGTCCCTGGTCGGTTCAGTCGTGCAGATGTGGGCGCGGTACGTGATTGAAACCCGGGGCTGGGACAGTGAAGTGGCGAACTGGTCGTTCAATACAGGTAATGCCTTTGATCCAGGCCTGACCATCCTTTTTGTAAGGGCCATGCAGGCGGCCAACTCGGGTGATGCCCTGAAAGTGGAGCAACACCTCGCAGGGTTCCAGGCCATGAAAACAGAACTGGCCGCCATGATTTCAGGACAGGAAGAGCAGTCTCCCACCGATATGCTTTACCTGGACCGACTTGTGGTCCTTGAACGTGAAATCCAGGCTGCGCTCGAAAATGCTCGCGGGGATAAGCTGGCGGCCGTTAGCCTGGCCCGGGAAGCCAGCGCGCTGGAAGGGGAGATGCCTTTTTCTTTCGGTCCGCCTTTTGTGGATCTCCCGTCGGCTGAATACCTGGGGGAACTGCTGCTGGATACGCAGAAATACTCTGAAGCGGCAGATGCGTTCGAAACCCAACTGGAACGCAGTCGGCAAAAAGCGAACGCACTGCAGGGCCTTGCGCGGGCACAATCGGCGATGGGCAGGGAAGCCGAAGCCCGTTATACACGTGAAAAACTGGACCGGATACGGGCGGCGGCCGACGAATCCGACAAGCGGTCCGGGTAATGGCCGCAGTCAGTTCCCCGCCAACGGCGGTTCGATGACTACTGCACCATCCAGGGCGCGCGTGGACCACTTC
>JARFQZ010000069.1 GCA_029287515.1 Lysobacterales bacterium | reverse complement strand
GGCGTGGTTGGCTTCGATATTGAGTTTGAAGTCCCCGTCCAGGCCATAGTGGCGCAGGAAACCGATCACGGTCTGCGCATCCACATCGTACTGGTGATACATCGGCTCCATCGGCTTCGGTTCGATCAGGTAGGTGCCTTCAAACCCGATGGACCGCCCGTAATCACGCGCCATGGTCAGGAACTTCGCAAAATGTTCGAGCTCTTTCTTCGTGTCCGTATTGAACAGCGAGGCATAACCTTCACGGCCTCCCCAGAACACGTAGTTTTGCCCGCCCAGCGCCACCGTGGCTTCCAGCGCGGCCTTGACCTGCGCGCCGGCGTGCGCAACCACCGGGAAATTGGGATTGGTCGCGCCACCGTTCATGTAGCGGGGATGTGAAAACAGGTTCGCGGTTCCCCACAGCAACCGCACACCGGAAGCTTCCTGCCTTTCCTTTGCCAGTTCCACCAGGGTTTGTAGATTGGCCTCAGACTCTGCAACCGTGCTCCCTTCCGGTGCCATGTCGCGGTCATGAAAGCAATAGAAAGGCACGCCCAGCTTGGTGAAGAATTCGAATGCCGCGTCCACCTTCATTCTTGCGCTGTCCATCGGCGTAGCGCCCGCGTCCCAGGCGTATTTGCGGGTTCCCGGGCCAAACGGGTCACCACCGCCACCGCAAAAGGTGTGCCAGTAGGCCACAGCGAACCGAAGATGCTCCTCCATGGTTTTTCCACCGACCACGCGAGATGGATCGTATGCCTTGAAACTCAGCGGATTGTCCGAACCAGGACCTTCATAGTCGATTTTCCCGATGCCCGGGAAGTATTCCTTGTCTCCAACAAATAGGGGTCTGCTCATGTTTGTTTACCTTTTACGTATAAAGCGGTGTGATGGCGCCAACCGCTAACTGGTAGTCGCGGTAGGCTTCATTGTAGAAATTGACGGATGAATTTTTCGGCTCACAGCATAAAACCTCGTTACGGCTGAGGTGGTGCTCTGCGAGTGCCGGAAGATCCTGTTCAACGCCTTGTTCGAGTACCAGGAGCGCCTGCAATGCCGCACCAAAAGAGGCGCCCTCGTTCTGCTTCAGCACCGTCACCGGTGCTCCACAGATATCGGCCACCGCCTGCCGCCAGGTAGCGCTTCCGACCCCGCCGCCAGTCAGCAGGATCTCTGTAGCTTCGACCCCAAGTTCCCCGAGCCTTTCCACGCCGTAGCGCAACGCGAAAGTGGCGCCCTCCATCGCCGAACGAAGCAGGTTTTCCGGGTTGGTATTTTGACTGTCCAGCCCCACGATGCAGGCCTTGGCGCGCGGCAGGTTTGGTGTACGTTCGCCATTGAAAAAGGGCAACGTAATGATTCCCTCGGCGCCACGGGGCGCACTGCTCACTGCCGATTCGAATTGCCTGATGTCCGCGCCGAGCATGCCGCGCATCAGTTCGGTGGTAACAGTGCAATTCATCGTGCACATCAATGGCAGCCAGCCGCCGGTGGAAGAGCAAAAGGCCGCAATTTCGCCCCTCGGATCAACGATGGGTTGGTCTGAATAAGCGTATACGGTTCCCGACGTTCCCAGGCTCATGGTGATCTTGCCCTGGGACACGTTACCGGTGCCGATGGCGCCCATCATGTTGTCACCGCCGCCGGTCGAGACCGGAATGCCTTCAGGAAGGCCGGTTCGTTTTGCGATCTCCGACCGGACCCGCCCTGTGATTCCCGGCTCCAGTTGCAGTGCTGGCAGGCATTCGCTCAAATCGCGGTTGGGATCGATTGCTTTCAACATCCCCGGCGACCATTCCCTTTCCCGGATATCGAGGAAGCCGGTGCCGGAAGCATCTCCCGCCTCCATGCTGCGCTCGCCGGTCAGGTAGTAATTCAGGTAATCGTGAGGCAGCAGAATGCAGTCCATCTGCTCATAAAGACTTTCGCTTTCCTTGCCGAACCAGCGAACCTTGGATGCGGTGTAACCCGGCAAGATGAGATTGCCGACTTCCTCCAGGCAGCTTTGTTCGCTGCCATAGGCTTCCATGATCTCACCGCACTCCGCGACAGTCGATGTATCGCACCACAATTTCACCGGCGCGAGAACCTCGCCCGATTTGCTCATCGGGACAAACCCGTGTTGTTGTCCGGATACGCCCACGGCAACGGCGGAACTTTTTACGGCAGGGTCGACCTTGCCCAATGCCTCGTGCAGCGCATTCAGCCACCAGTGAGCCTGCTGCTCGGCTGCACCATCTTCATTCTGGTACAGATCCAGTTCCGCACTCTCGCTGGCTACAACTTCCCTGCTCGAGAAGTCATAGAAAAGCACCTTCAACGATTGGGTTCCCAGGTCAATTCCAACGACAGTTTGCATGGCGAAGCGTAATATCCGGTAAGCGTGTAAACGTTTACATTATACACAGCTAAGCGACACACTCAACCGTTTGACGTACAGATTTGTAAACGTTTACAATCATCAGGCCTGCTAAACGGACTCTCAATGGACCATCCCTTTCAAAACTGCGAAAAGAATGCCGATGCCGGCGAACCGGCCTCCATCAAGGACGTGGCCCGGATTGCCGGGGTATCGATAGCGACGGTTTCCCGGTGCATCAACGACCCGGAGCGGGTCAGGGCGCCAACCCGCAAGCGGGTTGAGGACGCCATCCGCCAGACCGGATATTCCCCGAACACCCTGGCACAGAGCTTCCGGCGCGGAAAAACCAAGGTCATCATGGTGGTTCTGCCATCGGTTGGAGATCCGTTCTTCACCGAGGTCATGAGCGGCATCCGCGAGGTCACAACGGAGAAAGGTTATTCCCTGTTGATCAACGAAACCCAGTTCAACACCATGACGGCCGATGAAATCGGGGCCATGGTCGTTTCCCGGCAGGCCGATGGAATCGTGCTGCTGGCCAGCGTCTCTCCTTTCGGCACCGAGGTCCTGTCGTCGAAAAACAACCGCCGGCTTCCCGTGGTCGTGGGCTGCGAAATTGTATCGCTGGAAACCACCGGCTACCCGGGTGTTCACATAGACAACCAGGCCGCCGCCAGGGAGATGACGGATTACCTGATTGGCCAGGGGCACAAGCGAATCGCTTTCATCCACGGGCAGGACGCATCGTTGCTGACAAAGGACCGTGAGGACGGCTACACAGCGTCGATGAGCGCCGCAGGCCTGGACATCGGGGAGGGATGGATCACCGGCGGAAACCTGAACATCAGTGACACCATTGAAGCGACACGCCGATTGCTCGGGCGCCCGAACAGGCCCACAGCCATTTTTTGCGCCAATGACGAAATGGCCATGGGCTGCATGCACGCGATCAAGTCTGCCGGGCTGAGTATCCCGAACGATGTATCGGTGGTCGGATTTGACGATATCCGCTACGCTGCAATTCTTGATCCGCCCCTGACTACCATTCACCAACCCGCCCACTTGATCGGAGAGCGCGTCATGCGCCGGCTGTTCAGGGAAATTGAAGAAGGAAGAAGCGTCAATAC
>JARFQZ010000331.1 GCA_029287515.1 Lysobacterales bacterium | reverse complement strand
CAGCTGGACGACGCTGAAGCGCTGCTTCGCCGGGTGGTGGAGATCGCGCCTGATTTTACCGTCGGCTGGCTGACACTGGGCATGGTGCTGGTGGAGCGTACCAAGGTGATCGATGCCATCGAAGCCTACCAGCATGCGACCCGGCTGGAACCAAACAATCCGGCAGGCTGGGGTGGGCTGGGCAATGCCTATGCTGTCGCCAATTACCAGGACAAGGGCGCCGAGGCTTATGCGCGCGCGGTCAGCCTGAACCCTGATGCGCCCAACCTGCAGATGGGTTACGCCCATATCCTGAAGACCCTGGGGGACCAGGAGGGCGCGCTGAAGGCCTACCGGGCAGCCGTCGCGTCCAAGCCCGATTTCGGCGAAGTGTACTGGAGCATGGCAAACCTGAAGATCTTCAATTTCGAGGAAGAAGAGGTCAGCGCCATGGAGCACCAGCTGCAAAACGAGGAACTCGAGGACAGCGCCGAGGTCCATTTCCGTTTTGCGCTGGGTAAAGCCTACGAGGACAAGAAAGACTACGACCGGGCCTGGCACTATTACCATAGCGGCAACCAGAAACAGCGCATGCTGGTCTCCCACGATGCGGTCGAAATGCAGGCCCGGCAAAACGACATCATCGATGTTTTCAACCGGGAATTCATCGAAGAGCACCAGGGCAGCGGTTTCGACGCACCTGATCCGATCCTGATCGTTGGCCTGCCACGATCCGGTTCAACGCTGGTAGAGCAGATCCTGGCCAGCCACAGCCTGGTGGAAGGCACATCTGAATTGCCCAACCTGGCCCGGATCGCGAACTCCGTGGGCCGCTACCGGTCGGACGGGAAAGTGTTTCCGCAATCCGCGAAGGCCCTGAAAAACCGGGATTGGCGAGCCTATGGCAAGCAGTACATTGATGAAACCCGCCGGCACCGGGAGGAGGGCGCACCCTTCTTCACCGACAAAATGCCGAACAATTTTTCCCTGATCGGATTCCTGCACCTGATACTGCCAAACGCGAAAGTGATCAACACACGTCGCCATCCCTATGACAGCTGCCTGGGTGCCTACAAGCAGTTGTTCGGCAAGGGCCAGAATTTCACCTACGACATGTACGATCTGGCCGATTACTACAACCAGTACCATAAAACGGTTTCCCACTGGCACGAGGTTCTTCCCGGGAAAATCCTGGACGTGCACTACGAAGAGACCGTGACCGACCTGGAAGGCCAGGTGCGGCGAATCCTCGAGCACTGCGGCTTGCCATTCGAGGAGCAATGCACCCGCTACTGGGAGACTGACCGGGCGGTGCGCACCGCGAGCTCGGAGCAGGTCCGGCAGCCCATTTACACGGGGGCGCTCGGTAAGTGGCGGCGCTATGAAGACCACCTGGGTTTGTGGAAGGAACAGCTCGGCCATATCGTTACAGAACTGCCCGAGGTGGTCGTCAACGCCGGACGGTAGAATCGCCCGGTAAAACTGCCGGTCAGTGCGGCCAGAGCATGATGTCGTTGACGGCTTCGCGCTGATTCCTGGTGAACCGCACGGTCAGCAGCTTGCGGTTTTCCTTCAGGTCGTACAGGCTGATGCCTGCGGGCGTGCTGCCGCCGGCCACGACGGTTCCTGAAAGCACGCAAAGCCCCCTGGCGTAACCCCGTTTCAGCATCCGGACCTCGTCCGGGTCGTGCGGCTCATGGTCCGCGGCTTCGAAGTAAGGCACTGCCAGCGCCCGGTCCTCTTTTCCGTCATCGTCGCCCGAATAGCGCAGCACGCCCGCCCGGCTGTCATTGAGCACCACGCCGTTGCGGAATACCTGCGCATCCTGGGAGCCCTTGGGTGTTTCGGCCAGCATCTGGATTTTCGAGCCGTTGAAATGCAGCAGGCCGCCGGTTTTCATGCCGCTGATGTACAGGCCGCCTTCGCTGCAACGCACGCTCCTGAGGTGCAGCTTGTTGACCGCGACAGGGCCCTCGTCACCGGCGGGGTCGAAAGCCACCGGGCGGAATTGAAAATGTTGCGCACGGATGTGCATCGCCCAGTGAAATTTCTTTTCGTCCAGGTCGAATGCGAGGATGCAGTCGTTGCCGGAGCAGGCAATGAACAACTCGCGCTGGTGTATGCTGATTCCCTGGCAATTGGCGAGATATGGATTTTTCCAGGAGCCCTTCGGTTTGAACCGGGTGTCGTAAGCCAGCAGGCGGTTGCCGGCCGCAATGTAGAGTGTATCCCCATCCAGGGCCATCCCGCGCAGACCGCGCCCGCCCTCTTCGCCGAACCACTCGATGTTCGGGAAGTCGTACCTGATGGTGTGAAAAACCGACTGGCTCGCGAGATCCACGAGATAGGCGCCGCCGTGGGCCTCACCCTCGGTGGCGCCGTGTACGACCGTCGTAGCCAGTAATTTAGGCCCGGGCTGGTTTATGGTCTAGTCCCAGAATTTCCTGAATTGCAGGCTGACGGTTCGGGGCCGGTTGTAGGTGCGGATATTTCGGTTCCAGTCAGCCCCGAAGTAATCGGAAATATAGTTGCTTCCGCTATCCAGCCAGCTCATCGCTTTCTGGTCGAACAGGTTTCGTATGACCAGGTTGAGTGACCATTCGTTGGGGAAATTGGCCCCGATCTGCAGGTTGCTGGCATTCCAGGATGGCATCTTGCCGGTTTCTCCCTGGTCCCTGGCGTTGTCAATGTTGTTGTACCGTTTGCCTTCGAAGCTGATGTCGTAATAGACCGAAATACTCTCGGTTCCCCAGAGCCCGGGTAAGGACCAGAACAGGGATGCGCGTCCCTTGTATTCAGGCGAGTTGGGCAATGGCGTCCCTTTCACGATGGCGGGGTCGTCGGTTTCCGGGTCCTGGTAGGGATACCAGAAGGTTTCATCCCATTCCGGGTCCGCCCAGTAACCGGTCAGGGAGACTTCGAGGTTATCGGTTATCACGAAGGTGGTTTCCAACTCGATGCCTTTCTGTTCGGCATTTGCAGCATTGAAGGTGCCCCTCAGCCACCACTGGCCACCAATATTGCCGCTGTTTTGCTGGTAATCCTTCCATTTCATGTAGAACAGGGTCGCGTTCAACAACAGCCGGTTGTCCATCCAGGTGCTTTTTAGGCCAAGCTCGTAGTTATGCAGCTTGTCCGGATCGTACTCACGGGGCACGATGCCGGTATTGACGGCCCTCAGGCTGTTGAAGCCCCCCAGCCTGATGCCTTCGCTGTAGAGGAAATACAACATCCTGTCGGGATCGATCTGGTAGGTAATGTTGCCCTTGAAAAGCACATCACTGGTTTTTCCTTCACCGATGAACACTCCGTCAGTATCCATTGTGCCCCACGGAGGAAGCCCCTCGGGAAACTGGACTTTCTCGTAGTCATAACGGTCGTACTGGAACCAGCGCAGGCCGCCCAGCACGCGCCACTTTTCGTTGAAATCATAGCTGATCTCACCGAAAGCGGAATACTGCTCGATGTCGCGGTCAAGCGTCTCGGAATAACCGACATTGGTCGGCGCCATCGGGTAATCCACCGGGTAACCATAGTAGTTGTAGTAATAGGCCCAGTACTGGGCATACGGCCACATCACCGTTTCCATTAACTGGTCGTTGCTGGCGCCGTAATACCAGTCGTCATGCACGTCCTCGTAATACAGGCCGCCCAGCCACTGGAACTTGCTTTCGCTTTGCGAGGTCCAGCGGAATTCCTGCGAAAACCGTTTCTGGTTCTGGTCGTTGAATATGGTGCCAAACGTGTACTGGGAGTTATACAGGGTGTAGCCCAGGTAGTAACCGAAATAGGCGTCCTTGTACTGCTCGTAGGCCATGTTGTCCCATTCGTACTTGATGTCCCGGTCAAAGATGCTGGTGACCGACTTGAACGCGGCAAAGCCGAGATCGGCGTCGACCGTGAACGCGTAGTTGGTCCACTTGTCGTCGCGGTATTCATCGTAAAAGCGGATGATTTCAAAGTCGTCCAGCGACGGGTCGACGTTCCAGGTGCCATCGTCGTTCCGGTCCTCGGAAATGACCGCAAAGCTCATTGACAGGCCGTCAGACAGTTCCCACAGCGCAGAGATACGTCCGCCGGTCAGCTTCGATTTGTTCTGGTTCTTGTCTACAACCGCGGCGTTGCTTGTGTCGAACTTCGGTCCTGACTCGGTCGGTCCGCGATAGGTCTCCCCCGGGACGTTATCGATCCAGCCACCGTCCTTCTTGTGGTAACCGACGAACCTCATTGCGAAGCTCTCGGAGACCGGCACATTGACCCAGCCATTCACGTTGTAGCTGGCGTCGCCGCCCTTGGTGGTGCCCACTTCTGCAAAGACACTGCCGCTGACACCGGCCATGTTGGGCTTGTGGGTTATGTAACGCAGGGTGCCGGTTTGTGACGCTGAACCAAACAGCGTGGCCTGAGGGCCAGGCAACGATTCGAGGCGCTCGACGTCGACGAATTCCGGAAAGACCTGTTGCGAAATCAGTGAAACCGAGGAGTCATCGATGTAAACGGCCGTCTGCGTGTCTGTGTAATATTCGCCGGTGCCGGAAGAGATACCGCGGTATACCAGTTCGTTCCTGCCGGGCTGGGAATTCACCAGCCCCAGGCTGGGCAGCGCCCGCACCAGGTCGTCCAGGTTCTGCAAGTTGGCTTTCTGGATCTCCACCGAGGTGAAAGCCATGATGCTCTGTGGAACGGTTTGAAGATTCGTTTCGCGGAAAGTGGCCGTTACCAGCACTTCTTCGAGGACGCCGCTGGCTTCGTTGGTCTCGTCCTGGTCCTGCGCAAGCGCCGGCTGGATGGGGTAAAGGACTGCTGCAATGGCTGCGGCAAGCGGGCTGACTCTGATCAGTTGATCGTTCATTAGGACGACTCCTGGATTTTTGATTCTAGTATCCCACGCTGAAAATACTCTCATGATTTCAGTAGTTAACTCAACTGCAAACTGCATTAAAACGATAAATGAAGGCTAAATTGATCCCGGGTCTGCGGCCAGGCAGTGTGCGAGACGTCAACGGGCCATTTGTGCGAAACTTCGGTTCGGCGCCAAAACGCACTTAAAATCGTGTTGTTGATCAGGGGCGCTGCGGAACACATATCTTGGAGAGGAAAAATATGAATGGGCTTGTGAAACTCCAGGGTTTCCTTCTGTTGATTCTGGTTGTATTACCCGTAGCGGCTGATGGAGAAGCCGGTCGCCCACACTGGAATAACATCGAAGTCATTCGTGAAAACACCGAACCTCCACGTGCACATTTTGTGCCCGTGGCCGGGGGCGAATTCCTGTCATTGAACGGTGACTGGAAGTTCCGTTACAGCGACTCGCCCGGCCAGCG
>JARFQZ010000329.1 GCA_029287515.1 Lysobacterales bacterium | reverse complement strand
CTGATGGTAACCCCCGACAAACGCCTCGATGAATTTCAGAGGGTTGTCGCCACCCGCCCTCAGGTAGGACGCCGCAATCGCAACCTCAATAATTCGGGGCGCCTTGAGCGCATCGCCGAAATCGATGAACCCTGACACGTCGCCGTCCGCGCCGATCAGGATATTTTCAGGATTCGCGTCGTTGTGAATGGCTTGCCTGGGCAGGGCACGAAGCGCTGATACGACGGTTTCCTCGAATCGCGTCAGAACCTCGCTTGCGTATTGCCGGACTTTTTCATCGTTTACATGAGGCAAAAGACTGCGCAGCTGCAGCGCATCCTGCATGTCCCACAGTCCTGCCTGGCCATCGCCATCGAAGTCGAAACTCTCCAGCGACTGATCCAGTTCGGCAAGGCGCCGACCGAACCTCCTGGCGTTAGCGGTGGTCAACCCGACATCATGCAGCAGGCGCCCGTCAAGCCAGGTAACGACCCGCAAGCGGTACTCCTGGCCATCGTCCGAGGTAATGACGCAGCGCTTTTCACCCGACACGGTTCTGACGACCCGCGGGGCGTAGTTGAATCCGCTTTCCTCAAAGTGACACAACGCGGCAATCTGGAAGTCCGTCGCAACAAGATCTTCCAACAACCCGGTGACCTTGACGACGAACCCCCGGCCACCCGGAGTTTTAAGGCGGAAGTTCTGATCCCGTTCGCTGACCAGCTGGGTGTACTCGCCCCGCAGACGGTATTTTTCGGCGACAACGGCCGCCACGGCCTCGACGGCAAAATCCGGAGGCGCGACCGTCACCGGGCTCATCGTGTCATCTGTGGAGTTCATCAAGGTGTCATCCCGGGTTGCAAGCGATCCAATGCATAACGGTCTGCACGAAAACCATCCGGTATGGCTTCGTCCTGGCCCAGTGCGAGCGCGGCCAGCATCAAGCCGGTCGCCGGGCTGTGCTTGAAGCCGCTGCCGGAAAACCCGCAGCCTACGGCGGTGTTGTCGTCGAGACGATCGATCACCGGGCTGCCGTCCGACATCATGGTATACATGCAGGTTTCCCGGATCGCCGGCTGTTCGTGATCGAGCAATGGCAGGTGTTCGCGCACGTAGCGCTTAACCTTGTCGACGTAGGGCTCTGACGAGACCGAATCGCGACGGTCCGGATCGGACTCCGGGCCACCGTGATACAACATCTTCATCATGCCAGGGTATTCACAGGCTGGTATGCCGTAAATGTCCGTCAGTCGCGCGTTGAAAATAATCGGGAATCCGGATGAGGCGCTGTAACTGCCGCTCGGGTCATGCCAGTAGGTTACTGGGGTCAGCAGCGTGCTGAGATGTGCTTTAAGGCCCGGCACCAATCTTGACGTCCAGGGCCCGGCGCAAACCACGGTGCGGTCAAAGGACTGGAGTTCAGTCAGAGACTCCACGCAACCGAAGACAATCTTGCCACCCAGTTCAACAAATCTGGACTGGACAGCATTCAGACAGCGATGTGCAATGAGAATGCCGCCATTCGGATCGAAGGCAGCCCCCCAGCCTTCGGAATAATGAAGCATGGGATAACGTTTGGCGATCTTCTCGTTTTCCAGCCACTGCACCGGCCTGTCCGCATCCAGAAGCACGTTCATAAAGCGCTCGAGTTCCGGATCGCCGGGTGGACCAAAGTTGAGCAGCCCGGTTTTGACGAACAGGGGCTCGCCGATGGCTTGTTGCAGCGCCAGCCATCGATCCAGGGAGTAATCGAGGCGGCCCAGTTCCAACTCCCCCAGGAAACGGAACGCCCGTGACAGGCCGTGCGAACTGCCGCGGGTATGCGGAAGCGGAAACTGTTCAATCAAGGTGACTCGCGCACCGGCCTCGGCCAGGTGCAGCGCGGCCCAGGAACCAATGATGCCGGCGCCAATGACGCACACCTGTGCGGAACTGCGCTTTAATGTGTTTTCGGGATTCGGCGACATTGCAGGGCTTTTACTGTTCTCTAGTGAGGCGTATCGCCCCCCTCGTGAACCTGCCCCTTCCGACCCATCACGACTTCCAGCGTGGTTTTGTTGAACGGGGTATCCGGAAACCACCATCGCTCGCAATTGCGCGCCCGCAGGCCCAGTTGCACAACGACTTTTGCCATCCATGATTCTGCAAACAGGGAATTGGGGATGCAGGAGCTGAAAACGGGCGAGAGATTCTCACTCCTCTGGTCAATACACCAGGCGCCCAGCAAGTCACCGTTTTCATGGCCGGCCACTTCCCGCAGATTGAGTATATTCGCCTGGAGCGATGCCTCGGCATTTGTTTTGTAACTGATGGGCAGCGCCAGGAAGGTGCGCAAGCCCGGGCCAAAGGTCGGGTGTTCCAGGTTGCTTACCAGGGAGGCCGTGGAGGTGCTGGAATCCGAAAACCGGAACTCCAGGGACAGTTCCGGGGGGCCGGATTCATCCGATACACCGCCAATCCTTTTGCAGTATTCCTCTGCCTTCTCGAACAGTTCCGGGTTTTCGAAGCGATTTTCTGCGCGCGGGCGCCCGGTGATGAATTGCATGAACGAGTTCATCATGGGATCCGGCTGGGGGCGGACTGAGGCTGCTGTTGCCACCTCTCCCGATATGGGATCGGCGATGAAAGCCGC
The DNA here is from genome assembly GCA_029287515.1 of Lysobacterales bacterium. Lineage (GTDB taxonomy): Bacteria > Pseudomonadota > Gammaproteobacteria > Xanthomonadales > SZUA-36 > JAHEFT01. Next base: position 2,040 of record JARFQZ010000329.1, on the reverse strand, counting down.
CTGGTGTTCCGCCATGATCAACTGGAACATCGCGAATATCCGGGTTTGCCAGCACCGCTCACCCAGGTCCTTTTCCGTCACGGCAATTTTCAGCGTGCTGAAGACTTCCTTTTTTTCCGGGTCAAAAACATAGGCAGAACCCATGTTGGTGTAATTGAACTGCGAGAGAAGCCCGCAGACCTGCTCCCCGGGCCGCCCCACGTTCCCGGCGATGGGTATTCTGGACTCGACCGAGACGGCCTCGTTATCCATGTAGTTGAACGGCTCCGAAACACTGAAGGTTTGTTCCAGCTTGTCGGCAACCAGCGTGAGACTGTTGCTGCGCCTGTCCAACCACTGCTCATCGACTTTCAGTTCCTGTTGAATTTCGTCGAGTATTCTTGTCGCCAGGTTGCTCATGAACAATCCTTTCCCTTGCATTTTTGAGGTCGCTAAATTCGACTCATTTTGACATACATGGTGGGTATTTTGCGGCTGTATTTTCCTACGTTCTTTCGGATAGCTTTCGACTTCATGCACCTGGTGAATTGACGCAAACTGGTAGCTGCTTCCTTGACAGAGCACTCCAATGGAGTACACTCGCTTTATTGTAGCTGAGACCCATCACTTTCGCCGGAAAGTTAAGCAACTCGAAAAGAACCTGGAGTGAGTCGCGATGAGCAAAGCATTTGAAGACATCAGCGCCGGCCTTGAAGATGCCATCGCACATGCCAAGGGCAGAAAGAGAACTGTCATTGTCCATGAACCGATTGACGTTAAAGCGATTCGGGAAAAAACGGGCATGAGCCAACGGCAATTTTGTGCCACGTTTGGGATTTCATTGGGTACGCTTCGACATTGGGAGCAGGGGCTAAGGTCCCCAAGAGGTCCGGCCAGGGTTTTGCTCAAAGTCGTGGATCACGACCCAGATGCGGTTATCCACGCTCTAGCGGAGTGACTGAAAGACACCTGGTAATCCAGACACCCCAACACGCTTTAATATGGTGACGGCTTATTCCCCCGCCGGCCTGGCAAAAGTACTGTCATGCAGCGGCACATTCACATCCAGCGCTTTCACGGCCGCCCGCCAGGTGCCCTCCGGGTTGGAAACCCAGCGCGGGATCACGCGCCGCGACGCGGTGGATGGTGCGGTACAGGTGGGCGTTGTACCATTTCATTTCGGCGGCAATAACAGGGTGCGCCGCTGCGCCAAGCGCCAGCAACAGTAAAAGTACCGATAACAGCCCCGATAACAGCTTCCAGCTTCGATTTTGCATGCAGATATCAAAGGGCATGGAAGCCGGCAGTAAACCTCACGCGGTCGAAGCGGATACTCTATTTGTCTAATTCACCAGAATGGCGGAGTAAAACGCCCCTATGGCTGACTCAGCCACAAAATCACATCCACGTCGACTTTTCCGCTGCCGGTACACGTCACGTTCTTGAGCCTGCCCCCGCCCTCTGTTTGCATGGACCATTCATTGGCCACCAGGTTCAAAGTAGTGTCACGGGGAGGAAACTGTGCATCGGGGTCACCGTTCCATCCCGCGGAATCGACCAGCGTCAGATAGTAAGTAACTTCTTTTTCGCTGCCGTCCGAAGTATATCCCGAGAACCACAGTATGGCCTTGGCCTCGCCGTCCCTGGTTTTCGTTAGCTGAATGTTTCCGCTCACGGATCCGTTATCAAAACAGTTACTGCTTGATTTGCCGCCGTAGCTGGCGTCTTTCATGAAAAGACCGCCTGGATTCAGGGTGGCTGTGGTCTTGAACCACACGGGACTGGTCTTCCCCCTCACGGGTTCGGGCTCGGAACGTCCACCGACGACATCACCACCCATTGCGAATGTAAAATTGAGGGTCTCCTTCGGTGCAGCCGGCGCGCTACCGATGAACACTGCCAGGCAGGCTGCTGTAAGCAGATGCCCTGATGCTCTTTTAGTAATCATGATGTTCGCTCCATATGTTTTGCGAGACTGGCAATTTTCTGCCATGTAACTTAATGCACGGAGTGAAACGGAACTTTTTCGTTTTGAGACAGGCCTCAATGCAAACGATATAC
>JARFQZ010000279.1 GCA_029287515.1 Lysobacterales bacterium | reverse complement strand
TGCAGTCGAGGCGGTCTATCCTGCGGTGACAACTACCGACGGCGAGCCGCTGAACGCCATGAACGACTACGTGGTCCGCATGTCGGCGGACGAACTGCCGCCCACCGAGGTGTTCTGGTCCCTCACGCTCTACGACCTCGAGAACGGCTTTTTCATCCCCAATGACCGCAAGAAGTACAGCGTGGGTGAGAACGCCGGCATGCAGCTCGACGAGAACGGCGGGATCGATGTCTACGTCACCGCCGAGAAGCCCGAGGGTGTGCCCGAAGAGAACTGGCTGCCGATCAACCGCAAGGACGAGGACATGGACATCGTTTTGCGGGTTTACGAAGCTGACCTGGACGAGATGAAGACCTGGCAGGTGCCCAGGGCGGAAAAGTTGGCTGAGGAGTGATTGAAATGAAACTTTTCATCAAGTGCGCCAGCCGGGCTGTCTGTTCCTTTTGCCTCGCTTTCTCGTTGTTTGTCTGCGGCGCAAACCCTGCCCTGGCCCAGCAACAAGGACAAGACCCGGATTCATTTTCCTGGTCGGTAACGCCCTATCTCTGGGCTTCCGAGACAAAGTTGGATTTGACGCTGGGAAACGGATTGTCCGTTGGCGACACGGTGAGCTTCAGTGACCTGCTGGACACATTGGATACTGCCGTCATGGTCCATGTAGAGGGTGGCAAGGGAAACTGGAGCATGTTCGGCGATCTGACGTACCTCGATATGTCCGATTCGAATGAACGCGAATTGATCACCATCGACTCCGATTCTGAACAGACTTTTCTGGATGTCGGGGCTGCGTACTGGCCCGGCGGCGTCGGCTCAAACCTGAGCGTGCTCGGCGGCCTGCGTTACAGCGGTTTTGACGATCGCTACACCTTCCGTGCCGGTGGTGAAACGATCGGCACACGTCGCAATAAAAATGATTATTACGATGCCCTGATCGGCGTGCGCTACCGCTTCGACCTCAGTGAGCGATGGTCGCTCCTGACCCGGGCAGATTACAGCTTTGGCGATTCCGAGGGGATCTATCTCCTGAACGCAAATTTCAGCGTAACTGTAGGCAAGCGCCGCCAGAACCGCATCCTGTTTGGTTACCAGTACAAGCAGGCCAAATTCAAGGATGGTGATTTAAGGTCAGACTTCACCTACTACGGACCGATGGCCGGGTTTAATTTCCGCTGGTGACAGCGGTGAAAAGGTGCCCTTGGCGGCACTTGGTACGAGTGATTGATCATCAAATAGTGAGACGTATGGACATGAAATTCTTGCTGACGATGTTACTGGCGTTTATTTTATAAGGAGACCGCCATGCGAAAAGTGATGACATTGAGTTTGCTTTTGTGCTTGCTTCCATTGCCATCGGCTGCGCAGGAAGTGGTTGTGCTGCCAGGTTACGAAGGAGCCATCGAATGGCTCGAGTCGATCGAATGGTGGGGTAAGGATTTGCATGGCGAGCAATTAGCAGTGCCGCGCACCCTGCTGATCGCTATCTCGCCCAGGTGGCGGCAAGAGGCGCCAGAGATGGAAGTAGCGCTGAAGAAAGAGTTCTTCTACAGAAGCCTGCTGCCCCTGGTGGTGCACGCAAACAGCATGGTGCTGAACCGCCGCGAGCGCCTGGCCGCCCTGGACGGTCTGCTGAGCCGCGGTAAGTCGCCAAAGGACGGTGAATTGGACTGGTTACGGCAGCTTGCCGTGGTGCTGAGAATTCACCCACAGGAAGAGATGGATGGCATGGCCGCCACAGAGGAATGGCGTCAAGTGGTAGCCGAGGCCTTGTATCGCCTCGATGTCATTCCTGCCGGCCTGGCCCTGGGCCAGGCGGCGATCGAGAGCGGTTACGGCACATCGCGTTTTGCAGCGGAGGGGAATGCGCTGTTTGGACAATGGGCCTTTGGTGGAGAGGGCATTGTCCCGTCACAGCAGCGGAAGGAAAAAGGGGATCACCGGATTGCTGCGTTTGAGTGGCCTTTCGACAGCGTGCGCGGCTATTTTCTGAACCTCAGTTCGCATCCGGCATACGAGGATTTCCGGCGCATTCGGGCGGAGTTGAAGGCGGCGGGCAAACCGCTGACTTCCCTTGCGCTGGCGGATGGCTTGTTGCGCTACTCCGAAAGGGGTCAGGAATACGTTGATGAACTCAAGAGCATGATTCGAACCAACCAATTTAACCTCGCCGATGCTGCCACGCAGCGTGACGAACCGATTGGTTTCGCATTCGCTGTAGCAGATGAAGAGGCAGCGCAACAAGCTCGTGCCCGAATCGATGAACAGCGAAAATCCGGCGAACTCGCCGAAACCCTGGCGCGCATGCGTCTTGAATGACTAACGATCGTAATGTTGCGATCCTAACGGGAGAGATGAATATGAAATCAAGGATTACATGGTTGGCAGGCGCATTGTTCCTGCTTCTCGGAGCGACTGCCAATGCAGCCGCCACATTGGAAGAATGCAAAGCCACCCTGGCGAAAATGAAAGATCTCGGTAATGTGCCGCAAATGATGGCCGAGTCCTATGGTTACGCGGTCCTGCCTACCATCGGCAAAGGTGCAGTGGGAATCGGCGGCGCCGGTGGTACCGGATGCGTGTTTGCCGGTGGCGAACATACCGGCAACGTCTCAATGGGACAGGTTACCGTTGGTTTTCAACTGGGTGGGCAATCGTACAGCCAGATTATTCTGTTCAAGAATGTCGACGTGTACAATGATTTTACCAAGGGCCAGTTCGAGTTTGGGGCTGACGCCACGGCAGTGGCGCTGACATACGGCGCGCAAGCCGGGGCTACTACCAAGGGCGCTTCTGCCAGTGCAGGCGATACCAAGGCAGCCGGTTCCTGGAAACGTGGCATGGCCGTTTACACGCTGGCCAAGGGTGGTTTAATGTATGAAGCATCCATCGGCGGGCAGAAATTCAAATTCAAGCCGCTAAACTAAAATAGAGCTACAGGCCGCCTATGCGTCTGACACATCTTATTCTGGTGACATTGACGCTAGGCGCCTGTGCAACCGTTCCCGATGATATCGGGCCGTTACCGGAAGAAATCGCGGCCGACCCTGCGCCCAGCGGTATTCTGGCCAGTATCGCTGAAACCATCGCCCGGACGGAGGGTGACGACCGGTCCGGGTTTCACCTGCTGGACAAAAACGCCGATGCATTGAGTTGGCGGCTGGCCCTGATCGATTCGGCGGAGTCATCGCTGGACCTCCTGTACTACCTCTGGTACAGCGATGACAGTGGGCGCTTGCTGATAGAGCGCGTTTACAGGGCAGCCGACCGCGGCGTCAGGGTTCGCCTGCTGGTCGATGACCTCCTGCTGATGGGTGACGACAAGGGGCTGGTAGCCATTGACCGGCATCCCAACATCCAGTTGCGGCTGTTCAACCCCAAGCGGCAAAGGCAGGCAGGTATGGCTGCGGATTTCGTGGGGCGTTTCGAGCAGATGAATTCACGGATGCACGATAAACTTGTCGTGGCGGACAACCGTGCGGCGATCCTGGGCGGCAGAAACATCGGCGACTACTACTTCGGTTTGAGTCACAGTTACAACTTTCACGACCTGGACGTGATCGGTTTCGGGCCGGTGGCACCGCAATCATCGGAATTATTCGATAATTTCTGGAACAGCAACTGGGTGGTTCCAGCCTCAGCGTTACCGGCCGCGGTTGACGCACGGGAAATAGCGGACCGCCGTGAAAAACTCTTCGAAAAATTGCGGTCGTCGGAATCCCTTGAGCAGTTCCAGGTTGAGCCACAGGACTGGACAGCTGAGCTCGAAAACCTGGTGCCCAACCTGCATTTCGGCAGCAGTGAAATCATATGGGACTACATAGAGGATGGAAACCTGGTCCAGAGTATGCCCGATTCACTGGGCGTCATTCTCCGTTCGGCCGAGCGTGACATTGACCTTATCAATGCATATATCATTCCCGGGCAGGGCTTCATCGATGGCATGAAGCAATTGACCGAAAATGGTGTCCGGATACGTATCCTGACGAACTCTCTGGCCTCGCACGATGTGCCCGCTGTAAACAGTCACTACAAGCAATGGCGAAAGCCGATCATTGAGTCTGGAGCGGAACTTTATGAATTTCGTGCAGATCCAGCCATCAAAACCCTGGTGGATACCGCGCCGGTGGTGTCAGGATTTTCCGGATTACACACCAAATCCTTTGTCGTCGACGGGCACAAGGTCTTTATCGGATCAATGAACTTTGACCCGCGTTCGGTCCACATCAACACCGAGATGGGGATCATCATTGACAGCCCGGGTTTGGGAAATGAGCTGGTACGCCTGGCTGAGCGCGACATGGCGCCGGAAAACGCCTGGCAGGTAACATTGGACGGGCAGGGAAAACTGGTCTGGGTAAACAGCGATGAAACCGTCACACGACAACCCGCGAGAAATGCCTGGCAACGATTTATGGACGGCTTTTTCAGGATTCTGCCAAAAGAGCAGTTTTAGGTGAGGTGGCCAGGCCTGACTGTCAGGGCCTGTCTTGATTCCGCTGCGAACAGTTAGGGTTCCGTTTCGGCTTTGAATGATGCGCGTTATGAAATTCTTGAAGACCATGATGGCCCTGGCCGTTTGCATCCTCTGGGGGGGCGAAACCGCCGCACAGGAGTTGACTCCGCGCCTCTACTGGCCGGCGCCCCAGGGCACCAAGGTCCTGGTCGCGGGATATTCCCACGCTTCCGGGGACGTTTTTTTTGACCGGTCCATTCCGCTGTACGGCGTAGATTCCCGCATAAATGTGGGGATCCTGGCCTACTTGCATACGCTCGGTTTGTGGGGCCGCACCAGCAATTTCCTGGTGGAATTGCCTTACACCTGGGGGAACACCAAGGGGGCCGTAGGACAAACCCGTGCGCGGCGTGACTTCAGCGACTTCGGCGACCTCAAATTCACCCTGACGGTCAATCTGCTGGGCGCACCTTCCATGACGCCCCAGGATTTTCTCGAATTCAGAGCCAGCCCGCAGCCGATTGTCGGTGCCAGCCTCAAGGT
>JARFQZ010000276.1 GCA_029287515.1 Lysobacterales bacterium | reverse complement strand
GCCCACGCCGACCTGCGGCGCGTGTTTCTCAGCGCACCGGCGGCACTGCGATTCCTGTCGCGCAATCCACAGGCGATTCCGTCCAGGATTCCGCAACAACTCGATGACGCGGGCCTGCTGCTGCGCAAGGACGGCAAGCCCTGGGAAATTCGTTACAGTCGCAAAGCAACGCGACCCTACAGTGCCAGCGGCATCAATCTTGTTGAGTAATGTGCCTGGAAGATTCTCATGGCTCCAAGGCAGCCCGTGTCTGCGGATTGATGCCTTCGGGACCATAGGGCCTTAAACCGTTGCGGGAATATTGGCGAAACCGTGCCTTGCCGTCCCGCTGTTCCAGCAGGCCGGCCGCGAGGAGTTCATCCGGGATTCTGTTGGGTAGGGTTTCCGGGTGGCTCAGGATGTAACGCAATGCCAGCGGCGCTCTCAGAAACAGCCCCTTCAGATTAACCCCCGCCATGTCGCTCATCCATGGCTCCGGGTCCTGCAGAACCGGTGCTGGCAGCTTGTCGAGTACCACACCCTCCCTGTGGCCGCGTCGGACCAGCCGGCTGGCAGTAACCAGTATTGCGTAGCGGGTCAAGGTGGAGCATGATCTGACCAGTGTCTGGTAGCGTTGTTGGCCGGCAGCCAGATTTATGGCAGGGTCGGGCCTGGCTGCGGAGTACTGTGCCCGTTCTCGCAGGTTCCGCCACTGCTGTGCCGTGTGGCCGTCATCCGTGTCGGCTGGCGCGTGCCTCAGCCAATCCTCTTCACTCTGCTGCAGCAGTGCGGAGAGGGTATGACGGGCCACGCCGTCACCCAGCGCCAGGACCACTTTCAACAACTCGACAACGCCCTCCCTGCCGCCCGGTAACTGCAGACGGTAGGCGAACCAGTCCTGCTCGTGCAGCGTATCCTCCAGGAACCGTTGTGGTCCCGCGTAGGCACGCAGACTGAGACCGTAGGCCGCACTGTCCATGGCGCTGACCACATCAAAACGTTTGTCCGGGCTGCGCCAGGATTCCCAGCTCAGGATCAGGTCCGGAATACCCGCGTCGGTTCCCGTCTCCGAACCCGCCAGGTTCAACAAATGCGGCTCACGCCCGGATTCGAATACAAAGCGCAGTTGCACATGGTACCAGGGCGCGAGACGTCCGCCTGTTTCGCGTGGCGGGGGGACCAGAATGATTTCCGCAAACTCAACCGCATCGAGGTAGAACTGCAGTGCATGCAGCACCGTGACTCTTTCAAGCGGATTACCGCCATAGTTAAGGTTACGCAATACGACGCACGTTTTATCACTGTCGATGCGGCTGGCGCGCCAGTCGACCAGCGCCGGCGCCATGGCCGCCATGTATCCTCCGGGGATTACATCGTGAAAAGTCCTCAGGCGCATGACCTGGGTATTATCTTCCGCCCACGCCAGTAGCTGGGCAGGAGACAGGACGCGTATAGCTGCTTCGTTATCAGTCATGCTCAAATGTCTGTAGTGACAGAGTTAGTAATGAGTGCATTAGATAGCCGACATACCTTGAAGGGACACGCTGTGAATACCTCCCTGTACGCTCGACGGCAGCATCCCTGCTGCCGACGGTCCCGTCAAGGTATGCCGGCCATCCAATGTTCGGCTTAGTAGTAATCAACGCCGATTAAGCTATACGATGTCAAGGCACTGGCGGCAAATCGGCAGGAAGCCCCGATCGTTCGGCACATCCGCGCGAGGGTAGCGACAAGTTAAGTCACGTGTAGTCACATATTCCCGATAACCTTCGTTCTATTACCATGAGTAAACTTGCTGGTTCGGTTTTCACAGAAACCGTTGTGACTGGCAGAAACAGCATTCCAACTGACTTCGTTGACTTTTTTGCCGTCGCACTCTTTCGAGGTGTTACCATTGGGAACCAAACCTCCGCTGTTGATGGTGTTTATTCTTCCCCTGGCTGGCTTGAATATTCAACTACACCGAAATAATGGTCTGAATACAGGAGAAGGCGATGCCGCCAATGCTCGCATTTGATGTCTACGGTACCCTGATCGACCCACACGGCGTCGTGATCAAATTGCAGGAACTTGTCGGCGTCAAGGCGGAGGAATTCTCCCGCGTCTGGCGAGAGAAGCAACTGGAATATTCCTTCCGTCGTGGTTTGATGCGCAGCTACGAAACTTTCGCCGTGTGTACGAGCCAGGCGCTGGATTACACCTGCCGCTATCTTGATGCGGGGCTTACCACGGATCAGAAAGCGGCGCTCATGGCTGAGTATCAGTGCCTGCCTGCCTTCGATGATGTGGAAGAGTCGTTAGTGGGATTAAAGGCCGCTGGACACTCGCTGTACGCATTCTCAAACGGGGCGGCTGATGCCGTTGAAAAATTGCTCGCCGCCGCAGGCAGCCGCGACCTGTTCGACGGAGTGGTCAGCACAGATGATCGGCACACGTTCAAACCGAACCCAGACGTATATGAGCACTTGTTGAAAACGACCGCGGCATCGGCCAGCGACGCCTGGCTGATATCCAGCAATCCGTTTGATGTGATCGGTGCAGTCTCTTATGGTTTGCGAAGCGCCTGGGTGCAGCGATCGAAGAACTCGATATTCGATCCCTGGGGCATTGATCCTACGTTAACGATCACAAGTCTTGGTGAACTTGGAAGATTGTTATCAACGCCCGATTAATCAGAACCTGAAAAATAATGGAAGCTCTCAATCTGATACGGTAATACCATTGATGACGTTCAGTTCACGATTCATTTCGTCGTGTTGAGCAATATCCGAAAAATCACTCCGGATTAAGGCCCATCAACTCATTAAAAAAACATGATCTTAAGCCACCCAGGCCCTTCAAGCTTGAATTTAACTGACCGGTCAACTATACTGTCTCGCATGGCACAGGTACACGACACCAAGCAGCGCCTGCTGGAGACAGCCCAGAAACTCTTTTACGCCCGGAGTTACGAGGACGTTGGCGTCCAGGAAATCTGCCAGGAAGCAGGCGTCAAGAAAGGCAGCTTCTACCACTTCTTTCCGTCGAAACGGGACCTGACACTGGCCATCCTGGATGAGTCCTGGAAACAGTATCGGGAGACGATGCTGGCAGAGGTGTTTGCACGGGATATTCCGCCCTTGCAGAGAATCGAGCGCTTGCTGGAAGTCCAGTACCGTCACCACAAGACGGTGAAGAAGGAAACCGGCCAGGTCCTGGGTTGCCCATACGGTAATCTTGCCGGCGAGATGAGTACCCAGGACGAAGCCATTCGGGAGCGTCTGAAGGGGATCTTCCGGGACCTGGAGGTTCCGATCGAGCAAGTGCTCGAGGAAGCCATGGCCGCGGGCGATCTGCCAGAACTTGACAGTCGGGCCACCGCCGGTGCCATGGTGGCCTATCTCGAGGGTCTGACCCTGATGGCCAAGACCTGGAACGACCCGCAGGTCATCAGAAAGCTCGGAGCAGCCATGTTGAAACTGGCTGTGCCGGTGAGCTGAGGCCGATTTTATGAACTTTGCACTAAACTGACCGGTCTACTATATCGTGGAGGACGCAGCATGAAACGACTCGCTGGAATCCTGACCTCTGTATTGCTTCTTGTGACAGCGCTGGCTGCCCCGACGGTTGCCGAAACAAGCTCGCCTTCGCTGGCGTCCGCAGTGGAAACCATTGATCCCGGTAAGGTCCACGTCCAGTTCAAGGTCAGAGTGTTCGGACTGCTCAGCATCAAGGGTCGGTTCGACCGGCTGTTAGGAAAGTTCGTGAACAGTCCGAAAGGGCCCGCCACCGGTGTGCGCATGCAGATCGACGCCAACAGCGTGACGACCGACGACGAATGGCGAGACGACTATTTGCGCGGCCCCACCTTTTTCGCGGTGGATCGCTATCCGCATATCACCTTTTCCGGACGATGCCTGGGCCGCGGTGACAACGGAGTCATGCAGCTGGCGGGGCATCTGAGTCTGCGTGGCAGGAGCCGGCCGGTCATTTTCGAGTTCGAGTCGGTCGACACGAGCCTGGATAACAGTGCAGCCACGTACCACGCCAGGACCGTTATCCGGCGCAGCGAGTTCGGTTTGAACGCGATGCAACACCTTATCAGCGACGAGGTGGAGATCATCGTCGCCATGCAAGCCGGTTCAGTGGACTAATGGGTTCTGCCATCTAAAACCCGACTTCAATCGGCCGTTATCGATCACACTGGTGAGGGAGGATGAGTCATGAGATTTGAGTTTTCGCAAGCACAGGGCATGGGAGCGGTCGCCGTTAAGCAAATATCCGCTTATGCGCTTATCCTGTCACTCTTTCCGGCTGTGGTGCTGGCCGGCGGCCAGAGCCCCGTCGACGTGATCCGGGGCGCCACCGATAGCCTGCTTACCGAGTTGAACGCAGAACCCGGGATTCGCAAAGACCCGACCAGGCTCAATGGTGTTATTCAGGACCACATTATTCCGCATGTGGACCTTGTCGCCTTGTCCCGCCTGACGCTGGGCAAGCACTGGCAACGGGCAACCGAGGAGCAACGCTCGGCGTTCGCAGGGGAATTCAGTACGCTGCTGATCAAGACCTACTCGACAGCTCTGACCGAATATACCGACCACAAGATCGAATACTTGTCATCAGAGGTGTCAGCCGACGGGCGCAAAAGCAAGGTTCGCACCCGCGTCATCGAGGACGGTCGAGCGCCGCTGGCTGTTGACTACAACCTGAGGCACCTCGGTAGTGCGTGGAAGATCTATGACCTGAGGATCGAGGGGGTCAGCCTGGCCATCAACTACCGGTCCAGCTTTGCGCAGGATATTCGTAAGTATGGACTCGATGGCCTGATCGAACGCCTGACGGTGCACAACGCGCCTGCGAACGGGAAGATTAGCACGGCGCAGACGGCTGCGGTGCATCCCCGCTAGGAGTGTCATCCCCCGCCGCGATGGCAACCACAGCCATCGCGCTGCTGGCATTGCCGTTGCCACTGGTCCCGGTGCGCTCCGCAAGCATTAATGCGAAGTGCGAATGCCTGCATAAAGAGTTATGAGGATCTTCGATTTCGTTTAACATGGTGGTGCTATAGTTAAACATATGGCGTCCAGAGAACAGAAGGACAGTTTGATACGGCTTTGGTTGTAATGACATCAGTGCGTCTGACATTTCTATGCTATTTCTGCCTGCTGCTCGCCAGCTGCGCAACAACCATCCCCACGGATTACGAACGTCCAGTTTCCACAGCACTCACCGACCCTGAGGAAACCGAACTAGGCCGTTTTTTCCAACAAGAGATCTCTGCACATCCCGGTAAGTCTGGTGTGGCACTGGTACCCACCGGCGAGTGGGGATTCCGCGCCCGCGCAGGCCTTTCAAATCAGGCTGAGAGAACCATAGACACTCAGTACTATATCTGGGAGAACGATTCCGCAGGGCGCATACTGGCGGAGCGAATCCTTCGTGCGGCCGACCGCGGTGTGCGGGTACGCATGCTGATCGACCACATGACGACCGGGAAGACGGATTTCAACCTGGCGCGGATGGACCAGCATCCCAATATCCAGATACGCTTATTCAACCCTTTCAAGAAACGCACATTCCGCGGCCTGGAACTCTTCTTCGACCTCAGGCGACTTAACTACCGCATGCACAACAAGGCCTTCATCGTTGACAATGCGATTGCTATCGTCGG
>JARFQZ010000268.1 GCA_029287515.1 Lysobacterales bacterium | reverse complement strand
CTTCGGCCCAGGCGTGTGCGTCATACTGACGGACCGTGACGAAATTTTCGGTGGGATGAACTTCACCGCCAAGATAGCCGGTAACCACGCGGGCAGGGTAGCCGGCCGCCCGCATGAAAAAAGCAAAACTGCCCGCAAAATGTTCGCAGAAGCCGCTCTGCGTCTCCCACAGGAATTCATCAACCGAATGTGTTCCAAGCAGCGGGGGTTCGAGTGTATAGACGAAGGAACGATTGAAGAGCTGCAGCAACCTTTGTATCAGGGCTTCGGCGCCCGGTGTTTCCGCTGCCCATTCCCTGGCCACCCGCACCGTCTCGGGATTGGAGCCGGGTGGCAGGAACCGTTCCATTTCTGCCCGGTGCGGGTGCAGTTCCTCCGGCTCCAGGCGGTAATCGAGCCAGGAACGCAATTCAAAATTACGCCTTTGGCTGATCCTGTTGGCACTGACCAGTCGAGAGTCCCGGATCAGGCGGATACCGGGTTCGGTGGTCGCCGGGGTCGAGAGTGCGAATAACCACCGCCTGTATGTCGGCTCCATGGTGAGCGTGTAGCGTATCGCCTCATCCAGCCTTACGATGCTTTCGTCGCCCTGGCGGCTCAGGATCGGGCGATCAGGCCCGTAAAAATCTGCCTGGCTCCATTCCCTCCCATCAAACACGGAGAAAACAAGCCCGCGCCAGTACAGCCGCTCGCGGGCTGGTATCTCACCGTCGAAACGGACACGAAACGCCAGCTTGTCGGACTTCACAAGGCTTGAGAAACCGCCCGGCGACAGGGTGTCGCCAATCCCGGTACGGGCCTGGTTTTTCGGCACGGGAATAGACCACAACGCGCCCAACCTGGGTACGATAAGGAATAACACCAACATCAACGGCAGGGCGGTCGCCAGCATTTTGAGCGCGATCATTGAATTGCCCATCGAAAAGCCACGGTTCTTTGTCTGGTTGATGCTGACCAGGGCGGAGCTGGCGATAACAAAGGTCAACAGCACCAGGCCAAAGTCAGGAATTTCCTGTGTAAAGATGCAGTCTATGGCTGCAGTGAAAAAGGCCAGGTAGACCAGGATGGTGGCGTCCCGTTTGTGGTGCATTTCAAGCAACTTCAGCCCGAATCCCGCGATCAGCATCGCCAGCATCGGTTCCAGGCCCAGCAGCGATGGGTACACAAGGACCAGTCCGGCTATGCAACCCGCCACCAGGACGGCCTTAAGCGGCCAGGGAGGAAACGAGACCACACCCCGATACTCGAGAATTCTCCACAGGGTGCATATTCCCGCAATAGCCGTGACCCATGGCGGCAAATGGTCCACGTGCAGTGCAACCACGGAAATGAAGGCGAACAACACCCAAAACAGACCGTTACGCGACAGTTGCCAGTCAGGACGCCGCATCGACAGCCCCTGGTTCAGGATCTATGCCATGCAGAGCCAGGCACCGGAGCACCGACTGCTGATGGGCCGTGCCCTGGTTAGGTGACAGCTCAGTGCCGGGCAGCCGCAAGCCGTATACTTTACTTTGCGCCTCGCATTCACAAACCTGCCAGGTCATCCGTGAAAGTCTCTGCTCGGTGTCCATGCCGGCGTAATCCTCCCAGTCTATCCAAACCCGGCTGTCGACAGAATCGCCGTACTGCTTGGACCAGAGTCCCTGACCGCGCGCATATTGCTTCCATGCAACATGCCGCAGAGAATCGCCGACCTCGAAACTTTTCAAACCGACGTAGTCCTCGGAGCCGGACGTGCCGGAGTAATGACCTTCGCCGGAACCGCGCCCGCCGGAGGCGTGCACGGTGTCTGGTACGGGGGCCGGAAAGACGGCAGCGTCAAAGCGGAAATGAATGTAAGCCCAGACACGCATCAGGCCTGCCGGATAAACGCTTTCAACGGTCAACAGGCCGGGATCCAGAAAACCACGCCTGGTTGCAGGCGCCAGCACGGTCACGAAGGTATCGCCGGCCTTGTTGAGCGTGATCATCAGTGGTTCGCCACCCGCGAAACGGAGCAGAATCTGTTCACGGCTCCGCGGCCGTACCTGGCTGAAACTGAGTTCGACGGCAGCCGCTTCGCCCTTGAATACGGATTGGGCTCGAATCGGCTTGATCCGCAAACCTGAGAGCGTGCCGTGGGTGAAGTGAATGCTGACAACCCAAAGTGCCAGAAGCAGGAAACAGAGCATGAAGACGAGGTTGTTCTCAAAGTTGGTTGCCAGCAGCCACAGTGCAAACACCAGGACCAGGAATCCCAGGCCTGCTTTTGACGGCAGAATATACAGGCGCTTATGGTTGAGGTGGCTTTCGCTTTCCAGTCGTGTGCGGCGGTCAATCCACTGCCCAAAGCGTCTGCGAAGCGATTGCCGGATTCCTGATAGCGGACTCATGCCTGGCCTGACAACCCGCTCAGATGACGTCGACGGAGTCGAGCACCTTGTCGATGAGCACCCGGCTGCCGCTGTCGTGGCCGCGCCCCGCACCTTGCAACCGGTGGTTGGCGACGGCCGGGAAGACAGCCTGAACGTCTTCGGGGATGACAAAGGTCCGGCCATCGAGCAGGCTGATGGCCTTGGCCGACTGCAGGATCGCCAGGGCCGCGCGGGGCGACAAACCATATTCGAAAACTTCGCTGGTGCGCGTGAACTGGATCAGGCGCTGCAGATAGTCCACGACCGGCTCGGCCACGCTCACCTCATCGACCTCGGCTTGCAGGGCCAGCAATTCTTCGATGGAAAGCAGGGGTTTGAGCTCATCCAGGCGCACACGGGGATCGCCGCCGGTCAGGATGTCTTTCTCCGAGGCCAGGTCCGGGTAGCCCAGGGACAACCGCATCAGGAAACGGTCGAGTTGCGATTCCGGCAGGGGAAAAGTGCCGGAATGCTGGATTGGGTTCTGAGTCGCAATCACGAAAAACGGCTCCGGCAGGCTTCGCGTCTGCCCCTCTACGGTAACCTGGCCTTCGGCCATCGCCTCCAGCAGCGCACTCTGGGTCTTGGGCGTGGTGCGGTTGATTTCATCAGCCAGCAGCAGCTGGCAGAACACCGGCCCGGGGAGAAAGCGGAATGCGCCTTCGTTCTTTTCATAAACCGAGACGCCCACGATATCAGCGGGCAGCAGGTCACTGGTGAACTGCACACGATTGAATTCCAGGCCCAGGACCCGGGCGATGGCATTGGCCAGCGTGGTCTTGCCCAAACCCGGCAGGTCCTCGATCAGCAGGTGGCCTTTTGCCAGCAGGCATGCCAGGGCAATCCTGATTTCCGGTTCCTTGCCCATCAGCACAGAGCTGATCGACGCAATGATCGCGTCCAGTTTTGCCTTTGAAAAAGTCACAAGCCAATCCCCTGTATTTATGTGTCAGCACGCTTGTGCATGATACAACGCTAACAGGTTTGCGGGCGATGTCCACCGGACTCCCCTTGACGGGTTCAGACCGCTTTGTTGGCTGATTGATCAATGGCTCACTTCCAAGCTTGCGAATATTCCGGGAATGATCGCAATGACTACTGCAATGAGCGCTGCGGCCATTGCGGCAACAATAAGATCATTGTTACCGGCCGTGATCCCCACCAGTAATATGCCCCAGAAAGCAATTTGCGCCAGAATTTGAAAAAGAACATTTTGCCAGCGCGGAATTCTCAAGCGTACTTTGGTGCTGCAATTTCTGCATCGGGCTGTAAACGGCCATATAGCGAATATCTTGATCCACAAAGGGAATGTGTATGCTTGGCAATTCGGGCAATTTCTTTTTGTATGCATCTGACTCAGAATCCAGGAGAAAAACCTAAACAAATACCGGTTGGACCGAACCTTAAAGCAGCGGAAATGATCGGCCCTGCTTTTTCATGGGCAAGACTCAAGAATTGATGTTCGGCCGCGAGTAAGGAAGCACCCCCAAGGGCAGCATTCCCGGCAACCCCCGCCAACGGACCGAACCGGAGGCCAATCAAGATAGCATACAGGTTTGGACCTACATCAACGTGGCCTCGAGCTTGCATTTCGACTTTGTCATGAATTTCCCAGTTTTTACACTCGCTACTGCAACTGACGTCGATGTTCACAAACCCGGCGGCGTGTCCATACAACCTGATAAAATCGGCATATCCCCACCATGACCATTTCGGAGCGACAATTTCCCAATCATATACTCCAACCCGGGTCAGGTTGAAACGCGGAGGCTCTATCCATGAGCCAACGGTTGCCAGCCCGAGAGGATCAATTCCTGAAAGCGGATTTCCGCCAACATATGAATACGGGTTCATTCCCGCATCCAACCCAATCGGGTCACTTTCCAGATAACGTCCGGTTTCAGGATCATACATCCTGAAAAAGTTATAGTGCAGCCCGGTCTCCGGGTCGTAGTATTGCCCGGGAAACCTCAGGTTTAGAATAAAGTCGTTTGAATCGCCGTCAGGGTCTTCATCAGGCGGGGAATCCCCAAACGGTATGCTGCCCCAATTCCAGACAACGGACTGGTTTTCGTCAGTCACCTGTCTGGGTGAACCCAGGTGATCGATATGGATGAAGTGGACGGTGTCTTTCACCGTCAATACAGGTTCGTTTATCGCAACCCAGCGAATGGCGTCGGCTGTGAATTTGTTGTCGCTTGAACTGACTTCGACGTAGTCCTGTTCATCCTCGCTGAAATAGGAGCCCAGCAGGTGCCACTGGCCGCCGCCGTTTTTATGGCTCCTGGTTATTGTATGCTGCTGTCCCGTCCCATGGCGGATGGTGTAGTTGACGTTTCCTGACTGATTTTTCTTGCCCACCCACCAGGCGTATACGCGGTATTTGTCGCCGGGAGGTTTTGTTGTCCAGCGATAGGACGTGTTTGCGGACTTTGCGGCAAACAGGTAGCCAGGGCCAAAATCTTCTCCGCTGGTTTTGCTGCGCCAGTTGCCGATGGCCAGCGTGCCCGGCTCGCCGTCATCGAGGATCAATTCCATACCGGGCGGTGTAAACTCCTCGGTGGTTCTTGCAAGGATGGCAATGGGCAGCCCCTCCAGGTAAACGTATTCCCTGTATTCGTCATTGCCGCTTGCTGAATACTCCCCAATCAATTGTCCTGCAATGTCATAAATAAAGTGGGTTTCTGTATCTGAAACATTTTTGACGACGCGTCGGCCTTTGCCATCGTGTATGTAACGTCCAGCCAGGGTGTCAGCACCCGCTTGTCTTTTGACGGCTTCAGTCATGCGATTGTGGATTCCATACCGGTACAGATAACCGTTGCCGTCCGGGTCGAGTTTGGTTGTACGATTGCCCGCGCTGTCGTGAGTAAAGGCCCACTTGCCGGCAGATTCGAGGCGGTTCGAATTCATTTCGTACGTATAAGAACTAACCATCTGTTCATCCAGGAACTGCAAGCGATTATCATTTGAGTCGTATTCGAACTGCTGTGCTCCGAAGGCTCCGGAAGAAGTTTGCAGGCGATATAGGGAGTCATAGGTGAAAGACAGATCGTTGATGCGAAGAATGGACCCTGCAGGACCATATTCCAGGTCCTGGTTCACTCCGCTGCCGGATTCGAGGCGGATGAGTTCGTGATCCAGGTTGAAATCTGCTGAATATTCCAGCCCGTTTCCATAGATGAAAGAGCGAATGGGCCCGTATGGCTCGTATTGCACCTCGCTGACCAGGGACTGTGCCCCCGCCTGGATGCTTGTTGCCCGCCCTGCGCTGTTCAGGCTGAAGGAGATCGTTCTTCCACTGGGGTATTCAAGCTGGACCAGGCGGTCAGCTGTGTCATAAACATACTTGGTCAGGTATTGAAGGCCATCAATCCAGCGGTCTTCAGCCAGAAGGTTGCCACGGGCATCATATTCGTAGCTCACCGTTCCGGCCTCATCGCTCATTCCGGTCAGCCGGCCCTTGCCGTACGTTCCGGCGTCGTAGGTGAAGGTAACGTCTTTCGACCGGTCGGGATAACTGATTTCGGTCAGCCGGTTCAGTTCGTCGTAACGGTATTCAACCCGCACGGCGCGCGCGTCCGTGGTGGAGGTCCGGTTTCCTGCGCTGTCAAACTCATTGTGCGTGGTACCCGTATCCGGGCTGGATATCGACACGGGATTGTTCAGCCCGTCGTATTGATAGTGGGTCTGGTTTCCCAGGGGATCAGTCACGCGGATGAGGTTGTTCCTGCCGTCAAAAGCCATCAACGATTCACCCAG
This sequence comes from Lysobacterales bacterium, assembly GCA_029287515.1. Lineage (GTDB taxonomy): Bacteria > Pseudomonadota > Gammaproteobacteria > Xanthomonadales > SZUA-36 > JAHEFT01. The sequence continues at coordinate 3,488 of JARFQZ010000268.1, read as the reverse complement.
GAGCGGATCAAGAGTTCTGACCAGCCGATTCAGTGCGTCATATTCATAATGAGTGGTGAACAGGTTTTCGTCCCTGGCGCTGGATAGCGAACCGTTCCCGTCATAGTTGTAGTTGGTGGAATGTCCGTCGGCACCCGTGAGCTGCTTCAACTGGCTGACGGAATTGAAAGTACGGGACAGGTGACGGCGAAGTACGTTGCTGTCGTCAAAAGTGTTTTCTTCGATGCGATTACCGGCAGCATCCAGAGCGTAGGCAATCCGGTTGCCCTGGCTATCTGTGATTTCAACCAGGCGATGAGCTGCGTCATAGCGGTAATCAACACTGCTTCCATCGTGAGAGACCGTTCGAATCATGTTGCCGACCTTGTCATAGGTGAAAGCGGTTACGACCCCATCGGTTGAGAGCGATGCCAGCCAGCCCCTGGGATGGTAACTCAGTGACGTAATCACACCGTTCGCGTCTTTCAGTTTGGTAAGCCTTCCGCTACCGTCATATTCAAGGTATTCGGTAATATGCCCGGCGGCGTTGACTGTTGATTGCAGATCACCAGCCCTGAAGCGATTCGCAGTATCGTCGGATGAGTGATAAGAAAAAGTGGTAATGTCCGCAACGTCAGCCCGTGGCCCATCAATTGATTGCAGCCTTCCGGCTCTTGAAGGTGGGTCGGTGTCCGGGAAATAGTGATGATTCCATGTCCGGTTGAAGCCACTGGACAGGTCAGTAATGGATTTTGTTTTAAGCCTTCCCTGGCTGTCATAGGAGAAGCTTGTCGCTGTACCCGGTTTCTCGACAAGGGATTTTCGGTTCAGGTCATCATCCCAGGTGTAGTTGATGGTTCGCTGTTCGGGGGTTCCATACCCTTCAACCCGGGTGATCTCGTGGAAATCATCGTAGCTGGATTGCACGATATGGCCGGCTGCATCCCTTTTTTCGGTTGGCCAGCCATCAGGATTGCGGGTGTAGGTGGTGACGCCGTTATCGTCACTGACATCGCTGACGTCAAAAGAGGGTTTGTAAGGATCGAAATCATATCTGCGAATGTTCCCGAGAGGCCCGGTAACTTCAGTGCTGCTCCCGTCGACATAATCAAGCGACACCCGGTTGGCGCCGCCGGAGTGTTCACTCAGCGTGACACGCCCGAAACCGTCGTATTGGTAAGTGGCGAAACGTGCCCCGTTTTCGTCGATGATTCCGGTGAGGTGATGGGGCAAACGGGGGTCTTCGTACAGGTAAACCCTTTTACTGCCATCCTGAAAAATGACTTCCGAAAGATTTTCCTCTGCGTCACGCAAGTACCTGATTTGTTCTCCATCCGGCATTAGCAGGGCGCTGATATATCCAGCCTGGTCGTACTCGAACCGGAGTTGCCGGCCGAACGGATCGGTAATTGAACCCAGCGATTCGACGGATTCCAAATAGCTCAAGGTGATGGCACGGTCCGGCAGGTCAGCAGAATAGATCTCGATCAGCCGGTATTGCTCCGGGCCATTATCGAGAGACGGTTTGAGTTGATAGATTTCCTTGAGGCCGCCAGGGTATGTGAGTTGAGCGAGGTCGCCGGCAACCATCAGGATTTTTCCGGGAGCTGTAACAGACCGGAAGGAGCCGCTGGCTGTGCTGCTGAACTCCTCGACATTGCCGTCCGGTTTGATCAGCGTGTAGACGCCGTCGAAGATCAACCGGGGACCGTAGTTATGGCTCCACCCCTTCCCCATCTGGCCGGAGCCCAGTTCAAGACTTGAATTGTAATGACGGGTAATTTCAATCGAACCGGTTCTGACATCGGTTTCCGTGAGGGACTTGTGCCCTGTCATCGGGCTGCAGGGATTCCCCTCGGTAGCCGTGCAGACGCTGGTCAGCCTTTTCGAAATCGCAGCAATATTGGGCACAGGCGGTTCCCGGCCGCTGGGACTGCATACCTTCGGAAATTCGGGTGCCTTGGACCATTGTGTGTAGGACCCGGTAATCGGCGCCAGGTCATGGTTGCAGGTGGCCAGTGATATCTTGTGAAGTGTCTGGTTAACGGAAGATCCGTATTCACAATTTCCGGTGTACGAGTTGGTATGGTAGAAATCTATCCTCATGGGCGCACTTTCAGACGCCCAGAACCGGATGCCATGTTCGAGCACTTCTTCCCATTGTTGTGTTCTGAACTTGAATTCCCCGAGCACTTCAAATTTCAGGTCACACAGAACTGCGGTGGGGTTCGGGTATGTCGAGTTAACGGCCTCCTGGACGGTGCCGTTACAATCGGTTCCTTCAAAAAAGCCACACTGTTTGTCTACGGTGTACCCGGCAAACTGGACATCGTCCGCCGCCTGGTAATCGAATACGGTATACCAGTAAACGGCGGTTGCCGGGTCGCGCCAGCGGATTTCTTCGAACCAGGGCTCAGTAAATTTCAGGTACTGTGGCGCCGGGTGCGCTTTGAGAGCGGCTTCGGCGGCGCTCCTGGTAGGATAGGACTCACCAGCAAATGACCACAGGAACTGGGCATGGGCCTCCAGGCTAAAGCACAAAAAAATCAGGCTTGCGAGACAGTGAACAAAATGGATTTGAAATACGCGGCGCGTCTTCATGGGCTTCCCCCTTGTGTTGAGTTGATCGGAGCGATTGAGCGAAAACGCGCGGATTGATTTTCACTGCCTGCCTGGAGGCCCCAGATTACGTTCAGTGAATACGCCTGACAGTGGGTACACGGGTCACCCTTCTGTAAGATAATCCCCATCAATGACATGCCGAGGAGCACGCTCTTGCGCAACATCAGTGATTACAAGGTTCTTACGTTCGATTGCTACGGCACGCTGATTGACTGGGAAACCGGGATCTGGGACGCTCTGCAGCCGGTCATCTCGGCCAATGGCAGGTTCGACATACAACGCGAAGGTGCGCTTGAAGTGTTCGCTTCTCTGGAAAGCGACCTGGAGACCGAATCCCCCGGCATGCCCTATCCGGAAGTGCTTTCCCGGGTGCACCATGGCATCGCCGTGCATTTCGAGTTGGGCACTACGGATGATTGGGACGAGGCTTTCGGCAACTCGTTGCCTTCCTGGCCCGCGTTCCCCGACACGGCCGACGCACTCCGGTTTCTCAAGCACTATTACAGGCTGGTGATTCTCTCCAACGTCCACCGTGAGGGTTTTGCGGCTTCTAACCGCAAGCTGGGCGTCGAGTTCGACGCGATCTACACCGCCCAGGACATCGGCACCTACAAACCGGATCACGCCAATTTCGACTACCTGCTGGCACACATCAAGTCCGATTTGGGGCTGGAAAAACAGGACATCCTGCATACCGCCCAGAGCCTGTTTCACGACCATGTGCCGGCGAAATCCTTTGGCCTCGCCACCGCCTGGATCGACCGCCAGCGCCTGTCGGAATCGGGTAACTGGGGAGCCACTGCCAGTCTCGAAAAGATTCCGCCGACCGATTACGTGTTTCACTCGATGGCGGAGATGGCGGCCGCCGTTGAGGCCAGCCAGGAAGA
>JARFQZ010000216.1 GCA_029287515.1 Lysobacterales bacterium | reverse complement strand
GCCTTCAAAACTGTATCTTGATGGATTGGTGAATCCGGCAGATTCTTCATCACCGGGCACCGATCGTTGCAGTTGGTCGTACCGGCTTCCCGTCCAATCTGAACCACTGCGGTTGTCCACATCGTGCAGAACATCGATTTCGTAAGCACCTCGCCGAAACACATAGGCCTTGGTGACCTCGACGCCGTCATCCGAAACCCACGTCAATGGCACGATGATCTCATCGGTTCCATCAGACAACTCGTAGGTGTCTTTTTCTGACCGGTAAGTGCTGGTGTGATTTGGCGCCTGCTGGCGCGACAGTAGTCCGGATTGGGCAATGAACATCCGGTCACCGGATGCTGCCAGCAGGTTGACCAGGTTTTCCGGCTCTTTCTGCTTGATGGGATAGTCCAGCAATATCGCGGAGACCAGGGTGCCGCCAACCGGGTCTATCTGCACTTCAAGAACATCTGTTTTTACAGAAACAAGCTGCCTTTTGTCACGAACTTCTTCTAAATTCTCTGAAATCTTACCTTCCGGTCTTGACGTTCCAAGATCCGACGGGGTGGGAAGGTCAACCGCATCGGCCACGCGCTCCTCCGCCATTGATGGAACAGACGCCGTATCAGACGGAGACTGCGTCTGCGTGGCGGCAGGCTTTGGCGCCGGACCATAATCCTTTTGCCACTGAACCCAGATCATGTAGCCCAGGAACACCAGCCCGATGATCAGTACCGGTCTTAGATTTCCCATCTGTCGTTATACCTCAAACCGGCTTTCCAGCCGAGACCAATGGCCCTGAAGAGAGCGAAAAAGTTCAATGTTGCACATGGTGGCCGATTCCCGCCGGGGCAAGACTATAATATCCAATCGTTTATTGTTGCCGGAAAATTGCTGACGGAAACTCTCTCTGATCACCCGCTTGATCCTGTTCCTGACCACCGCTTTCCTGTCCACTTGGCGTGAGACAGCCATACCCAGCCTGGATGCCTTGCCCTGGCCTGCTCGCGCAAGAACCCGGAAACAGTCGTCGGATGAGACCACGGGCTTACTAAAAACCCGCTTAAATTCAGATGGTTGGTTTAGTTTTTGCTGCTTTGTAAATACCGCGCGTGACATGCTTGACAGCCCCTTGCGGCCGAGTACGCGTTAATGCCTTCACCTGTGCGGTGTCAGGCAGAAAGGCGCTTCCTTCCCTTCGCGCGACGGGCTTTGATAATGGCCTGACCTGCGCGGGTTGACATGCGCGCGCGAAAACCGTGTCGGCGGGCACGTTTGAGGAGGCTTGGTTGAAATGTACGCTTCATCTCGATAATCCTTCAGTGTGTTAGTATTTCGGGCATGTAAAATGGCCGACAAAAGAGATGAAGTATAACTTTTTTAGGTACATCGAACAAGGCTATCAAATCGTCTCTTTATTCTGATGGTCAAGTTATCCACAGCGGGTTAGACTTAACCGTTCGGGGTCGCTGACTTGGTTTCTGCGGCTAAAGATAAAGGCTTTTGATAAATCCCGGAATGCCCCAAACACACTGGCAAACCTGCTTGAACCACCTGGAGCGAGAGCTCCCGGCTGAAGATTTCAATACCTGGATACGTCCTTTGCAAACAAAGTCGTCCCGGGGTCGAACGATGCTGCTTGCGCCCAACGAATACGTAAGGGATTACATTTCCTTAAACCACCTTGAGAGAATTCGCGATATCTTCGAGCATCTCGGCGCATCCCGCGATTCTGTGGCCGTAGATGTCAGCAGACAGAACACCGCTATTGCTGCCAAAACCAAGCCTAAACAACAACATAAACGTGTCAACACCGGTCTGGACCGCCGCTACCGATTCAAGAATTTTGTCCAGGGTAAATCCAACGAACTCGCGTATGCAGCCGCCCAGCAGGTTGCAAAGAAACCCGGAACAGCCTACAACCCCCTGGTGATTTACGGCAGCACCGGTCTTGGTAAAACCCACTTGTTACACGCTGCCGGCAACCTGCTCCATAAACGAAACCCCGATTCCAAGGTGATCTATCTGGGCTCAGAGCAGTTTGTCAGCGAAATGATCAGTGCACTGAGGGGGGACCGGATTGAAGCATTCAAGCAGCACTACCGCACCGCAGGCGCCCTCCTGATCGATGACGTCCAGTTTTTCGCTGGAAAAGACCGTACACAGGAAGAATTTTTCCATACTTTCAATGCCTTGCTTGATAGTCAACAGCAAATCATCTTGACCTGTGACCGTTACCCCAAAGAAGTTGATGGTATTGAGGCTCGACTGAGGTCACGTTTCGGCTGGGGGTTGACCGTCTCAATCGAGCCCCCGGATTTTGAAACCCGTGTCGCTATCCTGATGAACAAGGCCCAGGAAAGGGATGTCTTTCTCGATGAAGCGGTTGCTTACCTGGTAGCAAGAAGGGTCCGCTCGCACGTAAGGGATCTTGAAGGCGCACTCAATACTCTGTTCGCAAATGCACGTTTCACCGGGCGGCCGATTACGGAAAATTTCGCCCGGGAGGTCCTCAGAGAACTGTTTCATGTTCATGACCGCCTGATTACGATCGAAAATATTCAAAAAGCGGTCGCTGAATACTACAAGCTGAGGGTCTCTGATCTTTTGTCCAGGCGTCGTCCGAGAACGATAGCTCGGCCACGGCAGGTAGCCATGGCTTTATGCAAGGAGCTCACAGAACATAGTTTGCCGGAGATCGGAGATGCCTTCGGTGGACGAGATCACACTACCGTTTTGCATGCCTGTCGCAAAATCGACGAATTGTGCGATACGGATGGGAGAATTCGCGAAGATAAAGCAAAACTGGTCCGCTCTTTAACCGGCTGACGACCAGCAGAAGGATAAGTTTGTGATCAAAATTTGTAAAAGGTGTGGATAAGTGGTGGATCAAATATGTACCCATTTTTATCCACAGGCTGTAAACAGGTAAACAGTCTTGATATGCTCTTGTTTCCGGGAAGCAATTCACTGAATTTTAAAGACAAAAGTTGTTTATTTACATATCCACCAGGCTTATTACTACTACAATTTTTAAATATAAATATATAAATAATTACTCTACAGGAAGGCGCTTATGAAATTCAGTATTCAACAGGAAGCCCTGCTTCAACCCATCAGCCAGGTCGTGGGTGTTGTTGAGCGCAGGCAGACATTACCCGTATTGGCCAACTTTCTTATCTCAGCACAAGGGGGCCGCCTATCGGTTACAGGTACGGACATGGAAGTGGAATTGATCGCCGTAGTGGAAGCGGACATTCCTCAGGAGGGTGAGGTCACGGTACCTGCAAGAAAGCTTGTGGATATTGTCAGGAAACTCCCTGAAGGCGTAAACATCACCGCTTCTCTGGAAGGCGACAAACTTTTAATCTCTTCCGGAAGAGGGCGATACACGCTCTCGACGCTCCCTGCGACCGAGTTTCCTGCCACAGACCAGGTTGAAACTCTAGAATCACTTAAAATTCAAGAAGTTGAATTGAAAAAACTTCTCGATAAAACATCCTTTTCCATGGCTAATCAGGACGTCAGGTATTATCTCAACGGGTTGTTGTTCGAGTTTCAAAACGGGTCATTGACGACCGTTGCTACCGATGGACACCGCTTGGCGGTTTGCGACCTCGAGAGTGACCTGGGCATTGCTCAGGACCGGCAGATGATTGTGCCCAGGAAGGGGGTGCTTGAGCTTTCCAGGATGCTGTCAGAAAGTGATGATGTGGTCGAACTGGCCCTGGGTAAGAACCATATACGGCTTGTCAAGGAAAACATGATTTTCACATCCAAACTGATCGATGGCCGGTTTCCGGATTACCTGGCGGTAATCCCAAAGGGCACGGATAAACACATAAAGCTGGATCGCCAGAGTTTCATGTTGGCCTTGCAGAGGGCATCCATTCTTTCACACGAAAAATATAAAGGTGTGAGACTGGAAGCTTCGACGGATTCGGTGAAAATCGTGGCCCACAACCCGCAACATGAAGAAGCCATCGAAGAACTGGAAGCAGAGCTTAATTTTGAGCATATTGCCATTGGTTTCAACGTCACTTACCTTCTCGATGCTTTGAGCGCGATTGAAGGAAACTCTGTTGTGCTGGCTCTGAAAGACGCAAACAGCAGCTGTCTCATATCCAGCGAGGCTGGTGGCAGGGACAAGCATGTCGTGATGCCATTGAAACTCTGACCATGTAAGTGTTTGTTTATTGAGAATAACCAAGCTCCAGATAAACAATCTCAGAAACCTGCAGAGCGTTGAAATTGAGCCTCATCCGGGGCTCAATCTGTTGTATGGCCCTAACGGAGCCGGTAAAACCAGCGTCCTCGAGTCAATCGTGGTCCTGTCTCGCGGCAGATCTTTCAGAACGAAGCATGCCGCCGAGTTGATTGGTAAAAGCGGCGAAACCTTCAATGTTTTCGCAGATCTATACGGCAAAGACAACAGAACGTACAAATTGGGCCTTCAACGCTCGAAAAGGCACTGGAGAGCGCGAAAGAACGGCCAGGATCTTTCCCAACTGAGTCAGTTAACTCGTGTATTGCCCCTGGTTCTCATGGAGCCAAACAGCCATCTATTGGTCAGTGGCGCACCGGAAATCAGGAGAAAGTTTCTCGATTGGGGAGTGTTTCACGTGGAACAGGATTTTTTAAAGGTTTGGCGGGATTTTTCAAAAATATTGAAGCAAAGAAACGCTGCTTTAAGGTTCAGACAGTCAGAACTTCTTGATAGCATGGATGTTGTTTTTTCGGAGGTCGGAATAAAACTCGGACGTCTGCGGCGCTTACATTCAAGTGAAATCGCCAGCAAAGTTAAATATCTTCTTGAGGAACTCAGTTCGGGCCTGGAAAAGGTACGGATAGAGTACAAGGAAGGCTGGAACAGGGATTCTCTGGCAGTGGCACTCGAAGAATGCAGGGAAAACGACCTGGTCCGCGGGTTATCCGGTTCCGGACCGCACCGCGCGGATATTTCATTGATTTACCGGGAAGCGGCGGCTAAGGCGGTCCTGTCCCGGGGTGAACAGAAAATTCTTGCAGCGGCGCTTTTACTATCTCAGGCAGAAATCCTCGCTAAGCATAACAGGGTGCCGATTCTTCTTCTCGACGACCTCGCTTCTGAATTTGACGACGAACACTATGAGAGCGTTCTGCAACGGGCGATGCAAATCGGTGGCCAGGTTTGGGTATCAGGAACCCGAAAGATGGTACCCGAACTCGATCATAAAATGTTCCACGTGAAACATGGTCAGGTGCAGGAAATGCTATAATAGAAACTTGAAAATAAAGGCTGCAAGCCCCATTTTATCTGGCTGTACAAGCATAAGTTCCACAACAAAAACATTCCTGTTATCAGAAAGTTAAAAACCCCGTTGGAGGGTCCCAAGCTCATGAGCAAGTCACAGTATGATTCGTCGAACATCAAGGTTCTAAAAGGCCTGGATGCCGTAAGAAAACGGCCCGGCATGTACATCGGGGATACCGACGATGGCACGGGTCTGCACCATATGGTCTTTGAAGTCGTTGATAACTCCATCGATGAAGCGCTGGCGGGTCATTGCGATGCGATAAAGGTCACGATTCATGAAGACGATGCGCTGAGCGTCCAGGACAATGGGCGGGGTATTCCCGTTGACATGCACGAAGAGGAGGGTGTTTCTGCAGCTGAAGTGATTATGACCGTACTGCATGCGGGCGGAAAGTTTGACGATAATTCTTACAAGGTTTCCGGCGGACTCCATGGAGTGGGCGTTTCAGTAGTAAATGCTCTTTCTGAAGTGCTTGAGTTGAAAATCAGGAGGGATGGACACGTCTGGCGGCAAACCTATCACATGGGTGTTCCGGAAGGACCACTGGAGCAGACCGGTGATAGTGATGACACAGGCACAAAAATCTATTTCAGACCCAGCCATGATGTCTTTTCGGAGCCCGTTTTTCACTACGACATTTTGGCTAAACGTCTGAGAGAATTAAGTTTTCTGAACTCTGGAGTTCGCATCGAATTAACGGACGAGCGTAGTGGGAAATCAGATGTTTTTGAATACAAAGGTGGCATCAAGTCGTTTGTAGAGCACCTTGGCATAAACAAAAACCCGTTACATGGCACGGTCATGCACGTTGCTGATGAAGCGAACGATATTACCGTTGAGGTCGCGATGCAGTGGACAGATGCTTACCAGGAAACGGTTTTTTGTTTTACCAACAATATCCCGCAAAAGGACGGAGGAGCGCATCTTGCCGGCTTCAGGGCAGCGCTCACGCGTACGATCAATCATTACATCGATGAGTCAGGCGCGGCCAGGAAAGACAAGGTCTCAACGACGGGCGATGACGCGCGTGAAGGTTTGATCGCCGTTTTGTCGGTCAAAGTGCCGGATCCAAAATTTTCCTCACAAACAAAAGACAAACTGGTTTCTTCCGAGGTTAAGCCAGTCGTGGAATCGCTGATTGGCTCCAATCTGAGAGATTTTCTTCTGGAAAACCCGGCTGAGGCCAAGACCATTACAGCAAAGGTGGTGGAAGCGGCAAGGGCCAGGGAAGCGGCCCGAAAAGCACGGGAAATGACCCGCCGGAAAGGGGTTCTGGATATTGCTGGACTACCCGGTAAGTTAGCGGATTGTCAGGAAAAAGATCCAGCATTGTCCGAAATTTTCCTGGTAGAGGGTGATTCAGCCGGTGGTTCCGCGAAGCAGGGCAGAAACCGTAAATACCAGGCCATTCTTCCGCTTAAAGGCAAGATATTGAACGTGGAAAAGGCCCGTTTTGATAAAATGCTGCAATCCGCGGAAGTGGGAACTTTGATTACTGCGCTGGGTTGTGGGATAGGGCGCGATGAATTCGATCCCGACAAGCTCAGGTATCACCGAATCATCATCATGACGGATGCAGATGTCGACGGCTCTCATATCCGTACTCTGCTGCTCACATTTTTCTACCGCCAAATGCCCGAACTGATCGAACGGGGTCATATCTACATAGGCCAGCCACCGCTTTACAAGATCAAGCAGGGCAAGCAGGAGCATTACCTCAAGGATGATGCGGAACTGAATGACTACCTGATGGCGCGTGCCATGGACGATGCGAGCCTGATATTCGATCCGGACGCGCCACCGCTTAAGGGTGAAGCCCTGGAACAGTTAATGCGTGATTACCTGGCGGTCAGGCTCACCAACGAGCGCCTCGCTCGTCGTTACGACCCATTGTTTTTGCAGCAACTCATTAATATTAAAGAATTTAGTAACGAATGGGACCATGAGCAAAAAGCTCTGTGGTGTCGTGAATTAGAGACCCGGCTTGAAGCCATAAGCCCACCCAGCGTGCGCTATGGTCTGCGGGTGACACCAGGAGAAGAAGGCGATGAACTCACGTTCAGCAAAACCACTCACGGCGTGACCGAAGAAAAGATCATCAAGGCGCACTTTTTCAAAGGTGCAGAGTACCGCTTGACCGGCAGGTTGGCTGAGGCGCTTCACGGCCTGGTCCAGGAAGGCGCGCTGGTCTGTCGTGGAAAGTCGAAACAGGAGATTGGTTCGTTTCAGGAAGCCTACGAGTGGTTAATGTCAGAAAGCAGAAAGGGTCGGAGTATTCAGCGTTTCAAAGGCCTGGGAGAAATGAATCCGGAACAGCTATGGGATACCACGGTCAACCCGGAAACCAGGCGATTGCTGCAAGTAACCATCGAAGACGCTGTCGCTGCTGACCAGATCTTCACCACACTGATGGGGGACGAAGTGGAGCCGAGGCGAGAGTTTATCGAAACAAATGCCCTTGATGTGACCAATCTCGACGTTTAGGTTTCAGGCAAGCACAGAGAGGTCGCCAATCCGGTCAAAAAGTAACTTGAGGTTTGACAGTAGCGACAATCGGTTCAGCCGCAGGGCCACGTCTTCGTCCATGACCATCACAGCATCGAAAAAGGCGTCTACCGGTTCTTTAAGGCCGGCAAGAAGCCTCAGGCTGTCGACGTAGTTACCCTTTTCAAGCAGCGGAAGCACGGCTTCTTCTAGCCGATTAATTTCGTTGAAAAGAACACGTTCTTCTTCGAAAACAAAAAGATTGTCGTCTATCTTCTTCGAAAAACGGTCTTCGGTTTTCCTGAGAATATTTCCAATTCGCTTGTTTGATGCTGCCAGGCTGGCGGCTTCATTTTGGCCCATGAAAGCAGACAATGCCCTGAGGCGCTTATCCAGGTCCGGCAGGGTGTCCCACGAGGAGGCCAGTGCGGCATTGATCAATTCCGTACCATGTCCCAGGTCCCGGTAGTATCCTCTCAGTCTGTCCACGATAAAATCGCGAACATCTTTCAAAAGATCGGGTTTGATTTCAAGTTGGCCTGATAGTTCGTGGCAGGCGATGGCGATCAGTCGGTCGAGTTCAATCTCGAGGTCCGCTTCGATCAGAATCCTTACCATTCCAAGCGCGGATCGGCGAAGAGCGAAGGGATCCTTGTTTCCACTGGGCCGAAGGTCAGCAGCGAAGATGCCGACAAGGGTATCGATACGATCGGCAAGACTGACCAGTTTTCCGTCTATCGACCCGGGAATCACGTCACCGGAAAAGCGGGGACTGTAATGTTCACCGATGGCTGTAGCCACCTCCGGGCTTTCGCCGGAAAGAAGCGCATATTGCTGCCCCATCGTCCCCTGGAGCTCAGGAAATTCGCCAACCATCAGTGTCATCAAATCACATTTTGAAAGAAGAGCCGCCCTGGAAGCGTGCTCGGAGCCAAGCGATAAAATATCCCCTAACCTCTCTGAAATAGAAGACATCCGTCGTGATTTGTCTCCAACTGTCCCTATATCCTTTTGAAAAATTACGCGGTCCAGAAGTGGAACCAGTGAATCCAGGGGCTTTTTCTTGTCTTGCTCCAGAAAGAAACGGGCATCTGCCAGGCGTGGCCTGATCACCCTTTCATAACCTTCCCGGACAGCGGCGGTATCAGTGCTTTCGATGTTGGAAATGGCGATGAATTGATTACTGACCCGTTCCGGATTGTTGCTGTCTTTAACAGGGAAAAACTTTTGATGGTCCTGCATGCTTGCAATCAATGCAGCGTGCGGTACGTCGAGAAATTCCTTTTCGAACGAACAGGTAACGGCTACCGGCCATTCGACCAGGTTGTTGACTTCGTCGAGGAGCCGACTGTCGATGTGGACCGAAGGATCAGCCATCTTCAGGCTTTCTTCGATTCGTGATTTTCTAATGTCCTGGTCAGCTAAAACATATGCTGCGTGCAATACTTCCAGGTATTCACTGCTGCAGGGAATCGTATGTGGACCTGCTGAATGAACCCGGTGTCCTCGGGTCTGCTTTCCGGCCTGCTGGCCGAGCAATGAGCCTTCGATCAACCGCTCACCATGGAGAACGACCAGCCAGTGCACGGGACGTACAAAACTGAAATCATGGCTGGCCCAGCGCATCGGTCGGGGTACCGGTAATTGCTTAACGGCCTGTTCAAGAATGGGGTAGATCAAATCCCCAAGCGGTTTGCCGGCCTGTTGAGTGCGCGCATACAGCCATTCGCCTTTGTCGTTACTGATGGTTTCGAGCTCTGAGACATCCTTGCCCACGGAACGGGCGAAACCCAGGGCTGCACCGGTTGGATTTCCTTCATCGTCAAAAGCGGCCTTGACAGCCGGGCCGCGCCGCTCCTGGTCCAGGTCCGGTTGCCGGGAAGCAACGCCGGCAATCAATAAAGCCAGGCGGCGGGGTGTTGAGTAAGAACGGCTGGATTGACGATCCAGGCTGATGCTGTTCTTTTCGAGACCTTCGAGCACCCTCTCGAAAAAGGATTGCCTGATCTTGTCCAGGGCCTTGGGGGGCAGTTCCTCGCAGCCCAGTTCGATCAGGAGATCGGCCTTGTTCTTTGCAGTCATGCATCACCCCCTTTGGCACCGCGGTTATTAAGTCCAGGAAAATCAAGGGCTTCACGGCTTGCGTAATAAGATTCCGCCACCTGCCTTGCAAGGTCACGAACGCGCAGGATAAAACGTTGGCGCTCGGTAACGGATATGGCCCGCCTGGCATCCAGCAGGTTGAACGTGTGCGAGGCCTTGAGTACCTGCTCGTAAGCAGGAAGGGGCAGACCAAGCTCAACGAGCTTTTGCGCTTCGCGTTCGCACTGATCAAACCAGCCAAACAGGGCGTCAACGTCCGCGTGTTCGAAATTGTATTGCGACTGTTCTACCTCGTTCTGGTGAAAAACCTCGCCATACGTGACGGTCCGGCCCCCCACGTCTGTCCATACAAGATCATAGACGCTGTCGACTCCCTGGAGGTACATGGCCAGACGTTCGGCGCCGTAAGTGATTTCACCCATGACGGGCTTGCATTCCAGTCCCCCGGCCTGCTGAAAATAGGTGAACTGCGTCACCTCCATTCCATTGAGCCAGACTTCCCAGCCAAGGCCCCAGGCCCCGAGGGTGGGGGATTCCCAGTTGTCTTCCACGAAACGGATGTCGTGAACCGCAGGATCAATGCCAATGGCCTTGAGGGAGTCCAGGTACAACTCCTGAAAATCTTCCGGAGAAGGCTTCATTACCACCTGGTATTGGTAATAGTGTTGAAGACGGTTCGGGTTTTCACCGTACCTTCCATCGGTGGGGCGTCGGCTGGGTTGGACGTAGGCCGCGTTCCAGGGTTCAGGACCAATGGATCGCAAGAACGTGGCTGGATGAAAGGTACCGGCGCCAACTTCGAGGTCCAGTGGCTGAACGAGAACGCAGCCTTGTTCAGACCAGTAGGCCTCGAGGGCCTGGATGAATTCCTGAAAAGTCATTGTGGGTAGTTGCCTGGAGCTGCTTAGCAGAACTCAAACCGTTAATTATAGTCCCAGACTGCCTGCGACAGAAGGTATTAGTGCATCATCAGGGTTCGGCCTATTCCAGCGCCGTTGACAATGGGATGGTCCAGCTAGGTCTGGTCGGAACTCTGGGGGTGTACCAGCCGGTATTTTCGCCAGGCAACCAACGCCACCACGGACATCAGGCCGAACAGGACCAACTGGGCCGCCACGGGAATATCCGGAAAAACCAGAAGCAGAAAACCGACCGCTGCTGAGGAAAAGCCCAACCACAGGAAAAAGAACACCGGAGAGGCCAGTTCCAGGATCAGGAGCATTCCGGCAAGAATCCACCAGTGCCAGAAAACAATATGTGTCATCCAATCCATATTCGGACCTTCCCAACGAGCGACTGAACTTCCTGGAATCCTTTTGTGTTTTTTGGTTTCAGGAATATTCTCCCATCCAGAACATATCAAACCGGAGCCGGCTGGGAATGCGCCAAAAGTCACGGCATGCGAAAATCACCATGAATGCCCATCCCAAGGATACCGGAGACATGAGTCACAAGGATACGTTGTTTCAATGTGAAATGAGCGACCCCGGCGACTTCGTATTCGACGACCGGGTGGTCAGTGTTTTTCCGGACATGATCAACCGTTCGGTTCCGGGATACGGGCTGATTGTGCCCATGACCGGTATGCTGGCCCGCAGGTATGCCCAGGAAAACACGGTGCTGTATGACCTGGGATGCTCCCTGGGGGCCGTGTCCATTGCGATGAGGGCAGCCGTTCGACGACCGGGAATAAAAATCGTCGCCGTCGACAGTTCCGCGGACATGATCCGCCGTTTGAAAGAATTACTTGAGGATGACGCCGCTCTGAAAGCGCCCGAAATACGCGCAGTGCAGCAGGACATCACACAGACATCCATTGAGAATGCATCCGTGGTCGTGCTCAATTTTACGCTGCAATTCCTTCAACCGGATCAGCGCAACGCATTACTGAACCGGATTGCTTCAGGCCTGGTGCCTGGCGGCATATTGATCCTGTCGGAAAAAGTCCGGTTTCAAGATGAGGTCGAGCAGGCGCTCCAAACGACATGGCATCACGACTTCAAGAAGACCCAGGGTTATTCGGAGTTGGAAATAGCGCAAAAGCGCGATGCCCTGGAAAACGTGATGAAGCCGGATTCCATGGAACAACACCGTGACCGGTTGAAATCCGTCGGTTTTGAGCGCGTCAGCCCGTGGTTTCAGGGATTCAACTTCGTTTCCATGGTGGCATTCAGGAACAGCAGTGACGCCGTATGATTCTCTGACTCGCCGCTGGCAGCAAAGCAGTTGGCTGGCCGAGGTATGCGACCGTGCGCACAGTAAACTCCGCAATCATTCCCACGGCGACCTGCCACGGTGGAAATCGACTCTGGAAAAGCTGCCCGCGGTAGAGACCTGCGCGGAACTCGACCATCCGGCCCCAAGGCTGGGCAAGCCCCATGGCGGGAAGGAGGTTCTGCGTGAACAGCTGATGGGATTGCATCCCTGGCGGAAGGGCCCGTTGCAGTTGGCCGGGATCCGGATCGATACGGAATGGAGGTCTGACTGGAAGTGGACACGTGTATCGCCGCACATAGACCTTAACGGGCACCGCGTGCTCGATATCGGGTCGGGCAATGGATACTTTGGGTTGCGGATGCTGGGTGCGGGAGCGGACTTCGTTATAGGCATAGATCCCACGCTATTGTTCGTCATGCAGCATTTCGCCTGCAGGCATTTCTCTGGCGATATCGCTAATTATGTTCTGCCGTTGGGTGTTGAAGAATTACCGGAGGGCCCAGCGGGGCTGGATACGGTATTTTCAATGGGTGTCCTTTATCACCGCAAAGATCCGGCAAGCCACCTGGAAAGAATATATTCCCTGTTAAAAGACGGCGGCACCCTGGTTTTGGAGACCCTGGTGCTGCCGAAGGGGGAGGAGAATCTTCTGATTCCCGATGGCCGCTATGCTCGCATGAGAAACGTTTGGGCAATTCCGGGTGCCGGCCGTCTGCTTGGCTGGATCAAGGAAGCCGGATTCAGTGAGCCGAGATTGGTGGACATTAGCCCCACCACCATTGAGGAACAGAGATCGACGCCCTGGATGACTTTTGAATCTCTGGAACAGGCGCTGGATCCTTCAGACCCGTCAAAAACCGTCGAGGGATTACCAGCGCCTGTCAGAGCCATCGTCATCGCCAGGCGTTAGCTGTCGGTCTCGTATTGCGAGCAATCCGGCCCTCTTTGGCCTTTGCCCCGCTTGCGCTCCTCGGCTTTTGTCCTGCGCTGCTCTTTCAGTGCCAGGAACTGCTCAGTCTGGTCGGGTGTGAGGATCGCCAGGATGTCCTCCTCTGCGCTGGCTTTCTGCGCGCAGATTTCGGGGCCGAGAAGCGCCATGGATTCTTCATGCAGGGCCGTCCTTTCCGCGGCGTGTTCCTGGAGAATGACATGCAGGTCGATGGACTGCTGGCCGGACAGGTCCAGGGCTTCACTCATCCGGGCCAGCACGTCTTCGACACTGGGTGGTCCCTGACGCCAGTCCCGACTGCCCTCCCCATTCTGAGCGATAGCGGTTCCCGAAGCCATGATGCCCAGTGCGATCAAGCCGACGGATAAATTTTTCAGATAGGTTTTCATCACTTTCTCCTTTGGTTGCAATACACGCGACACGTGGCCGCTGGGTGTTGTTTGTCTTCAGGGCCAAGTCTGGGCATCAAAATGAAAGCAAATGTGAAGCAAAAAAGAAGTTTTGCCCAAGGACTTGAACGGCCGGCCGGTTGAAGTGCAGGATGATCCTGATGAAGTCATTTTTTACCAAAATACTGGTCTACCAGGTCATAGCCGTGGTTGTTGCCCTGATCGTAGTGGCGGTGATCACGCGGGTTAGCCTGAATCGCGGTTTCAGGGATTTTCTGCAAACCCAGGAGACTGCGGTGCTGGAGGCGGGGGTTCCGGTACTGGCCGAGGTCTACGCGTTGAAAGGTAGTTGGGAGCCATTGCGAGGCAATACGGAAAGCTGGCACCGTATATGGCGCAGCAGTCGTATGAACCAGGAACTTGCTCCACCACCAGGACCCCGTGCACGCCCCGGTCCGGGAAGGAATAACCGGCCGTCCCCTCCGCCGCAAAACCCGCAGGCGGCGCGCTGGATGAGGGCAGCAGACCGCGGCATGCTGAGGGAAAGGCTGTTCCTTCTGGACCAGGAATATCAACGGGTAGCTGGGGCCAGTGTGTCGTCACGCGAAGGGCTTGGCCTCCAGGCTATAGAAGTCGGCGGCGAAGTAGTCGGTTGGATCGGCTTTGCACCCGCTGGAAAGTTTTTACCTCCCGAGGCGCGGCGTTTCTTGCAGGGCCAGATCGTGATCACCGCGATTGCACTGGCCGTGGCGCTGGTCATAGCCGTGGCCTTGTCGCTGTTACTGGCGCGTCACCTGAGCCGCCCGGTGCGACAGCTGGATGAAACCGTAAACAGCCTCAGCCGGGGCGACTATGGAGCAAGGGCCACGATTTCCACTCTGGATGAGACGGGAAGACTGGCCGGCCACATCAACCAGTTGGCAGCAACCCTGGAGAAAAACCGTTCTGCCAGGCGGCGATGGATGGCGGACATCGCGCACGAGCTAAGGACACCGGTCGCCATTCTTAAAGGTGAGATCGAGGCACTTTCGGACGGCGTGCGCACGGTCAATGAAGGAATGACACGGTCTTTGCAGGAAGAAATCGATCATCTTTCTTCATTGATAGACGATCTTCAGACATTGGCGCTGTCGGATGCAGGCGCATTGAATATCCAGCAGGAATCTGTTGATTTGCAATCGTTGGTTGAGCAATGCTCGGAAGCTTTCCGTGACCGCCTGGCCGGGCGCGGGATTGATTTGCAGGTCATGACAGAAAAACAGGAAGTGGACGCCGATCCTCAGCGCTTGCGCCAGTTACTTCAGAATCTGCTGGAGAATTCCATTCGCTATGTGGAAGAAGGCGGGTTGGTACGCGTCCAACAGCGAGCGGTGAACGGTGGTTTTGAACTGGTCGTGGAAGATTCCGGCCCCGGATTGACCGAAAAACAGCGTTCCCGGGTGTTTGAACGCTTTTACCGGGTGGATGGAAGCCGCTCACGTGCCGGCGGCGGAACTGGCCTGGGCCTGTCGATCTGCAGGAATATTGCCGAGGCGCACTCCGGCCGGATAGAAGCCATCCAATCCTCGTTGGGTGGATTGAAAATTCGCATTGAAATTCCTGGGTAAAAAACGGGACATGACAAAAGCCGCAAGAAAAATCCTTATCGTTGAAGACGAGCCGAAAATTGCATCCCTGCTGAAGGACTATCTTGAAACCCGGGGCGCTTTTGAGACGCGGGTCGAGGCGCGTGGGGATACTGCCATGGAGGCTTTCAAAAAATTCGGCCCTGACCTGGTTCTCCTGGACCTTATGTTGCCGGGGATGGATGGCATGGAGGTCTGCAAGAAGCTGCGCTCGGTCAGCACAGTCCCCATTATCATGGTCACTGCAAGAGTTGAAGAGATTGACCGATTGCTCGGCTTGGAGCTTGGCGCAGATGACTATATCTGTAAACCGTTTTCACCCCGCGAAGTGGTTGCCCGGGTCAAAGCGGTGCTCAGGCGCAGCGGGCCGGGTGTTTCAGCACAGCGACCCAAAGCCCTTCACATGGATGAAGAAAAATTCAAGGCCACGCTCAACGGTAACGACCTGCTGCTGACACCGGTAGAGTTTGCTCTTTTGAGAACACTTTCAGCCCAGGAGGGAAGGGTGTTTTCCCGTGATCAGCTCATGAATGAAATGTATCCGGATTACCGGGTCGTCAGTGACCGTGCGGTTGATACCCACATCAAGAATTTACGAAAGAAAATTTCAGATACCTCGGGGTCCGAGGACATGATCAAATCCGTTTACGGCCTGGGCTACCGATACGAAGGTTGATTTCCTGCACGACTGCAGGATAAACGCTCATGGGCAGGGGCTGAAATTCAGTCCAATATCCCCTTATGCTCAAGATCAATTTTGTTACCTTCCTCGCTGCAATACTTTTATCTGCATACATTCCCCATATTCACGGAGACAGTTTTCGTTGCGGCAGAAAACTTGTTCACACGGGGGACACGCGCGCTGAACTGCTGCGAGTCTGTGGTGAGCCCATCCATAAAGATCGGGGAAGGGCTGAGGTCGATGTCGATGGAATCAGGAAAAATGTCAGCGTCGAGAGGTGGCACTATAAAAAAAGCTCCAGGACCCTGGAACACATTGTTATCGTGTACCGGGGTAGCGTAGAAAAAGTGATTGTTGGGAATCGTTAAAATTATAGTACTTATCGGAACATAAATTATTTTTCTGGCTCGAACCATTTCAGGGAGGTTTTTTCAAGAATTTTTTTCCAGGGAAACATCGGGCCGGGATCCTGTTTGCGGGGGACCATTTTACTTGAGTCGTCGGTCGCCCGGACCAATGCGGTATCCAGCACGGAGTGTCCACTGATTGACGACAACGAAGGAAGTTGTTCTGTAAGCGAATTCAGTAATGCCAGCAATGAATCCAACTGTTCAGGAGTGTAAGGTTCTTTCATGAACTGGTTATTTGAATTGAACCACTCCGGGTAACGGCCGGCGTTGTCAAGTTCAATGCCAATACTGTTTTTGTTGAAATTCTTTACATGGTGCGCCACCCGATCAATCGGCACCCATTGTTCAATTCGGCCATATCGTTCTATGTAGAAGTGACCTGAATTTCCTGTGCCGGAATCCGGATACAGAATTTGCTCTCCGTATTCCCTGGCCGTATTTAGGTCGGGGAGCTCTGTACAGTGTATGACAATCAACCATATGCTGTTCAAGGGGCGCGGTTCGAGGGACTCGACATAGGGCAGGGCGTTGCCGTTGACTTTGGGTTGTTTTGGCAAAGCAGAGGCTCAGGGACCGTTATCAGGGCAAGGGCCGGCTGTATCGCCATGGCCCAGATGAACGAAGCTGTCGGCGTTGGAAACCGTGAGTGTTTTTGATCCGTTGTGGCAGACTACCGATTGACCGTGCTTGCGGTCTTCAATGGTGTCATCACGGCAACCTGCCAGTAGAACCAGGGTTAAAACGAGAACCAGACGGACCAACATGGGCTTCAGCCTTCCTGCAGGAGTTTTCTCAAGTCGATAATGGCTGCATTCGCCCTGGCAATGTAATTGGCCATCACCAGTGAATGGTTGGCAAACAGTCCAAACTGGTTGCCATTCAGGACCATCGGGCTGTTGAGTGGCATCTGGGTAGCCTCGAGTTCCCGGATTATCTGGCGGAAACTCACCGTGGCATTCTTTTTGCGAAGCACATCTTCGAAATCAACTTCCATGGCGTGCAGGAAATGGACCAGTGCCCAGGCGCTGCCGCGGGATTCATAAAAAATATCGTCGATCTCGGTCCAGGGTGTTTTTACAAGCACGATGTCGGGGGATTCCGTTGACTGGCGCGCATTGGCTTCGCCGGAAAGGTCTGTATTCAGGCGAACCTGTCCCACGCTGGCAGAGAGTCTCTGAGATAACGAACCCAGGCGTTTTTCAACGATTGCGAGCCAGTCAACAAGGTTGTCCGCCCGGGCGTAGAATTGAGCTTCCGGGGCATTGGGAGAGGATAGGCGGGTCAGGTATTGTTCCAGCGCCAGGTTCGCCTTCCGATAACGCCCTTCGGTATCCGGGGGAAACCAGCGCTCATTATCGTAGTGAAAAAGTGGGTCCGCTTCAGACAGGTCCGGGTCTTCGGTCGACTGGGTCTGTGACCGGCTGAAGTCGTTTCTCATGGCCCTGGCCAGGTCACGAACCTGGGTCAGAACACCAAATTCCCAGTTCGGTACGTTGTCCAGGAATACCCAGGGCGGCAGGATGTCATTGGACATGTATCCACCGCGCTTGTTCAGCATCACGTCAACAGTTTCCATCAGCGTCGACGTCGTTGTGTACCCGGTAACCACTTTGTGATGATGCTCCTGGGCATGCAGCGTAGCGGCGGCCATGGGATTGAACGCAGGTGGTTCATGGTTAAGGAAAAACATCATGACAAGGCACAGCAAAACCAGGAATGAGGGAATGCTGATCCACAAAGCACGGGCACGCAGATTAATTTGTTTGATCATAGGTCAAACATACCAGAAAAATGAGGGTTTTCGCTGTGTCTTTAGTCAGGAGTTGCCGGGTAACGGCAGTAACGAGTCGTAAATAAGGGCCTGCAGGCTGGAAAACGTTGTTGCATCGGGTCCGATGATGGCGGCTGAGCCGCTTTGAAGTTCAACAAGAACCGCTTCGACGTCATCAAAAGCAAGGGTTTCACCGTCAATGACCTCGGTGTCTGGCATGTAAAAAACGGTCACCGGGCCCGTATCCGTGTTCAGGATCATATGGACACCCTTTCCATCAGGGGTCGGGCAGTACTTGATAACACCCACGATGTCCGCCAATTGCGGGCTGGCCTGTATACTCAGCTCCGACAAGACCGCCTGCACATCCTCCGCCGTGTCAGACTGAGTGCGGGTCATCAGCGATACTCCGTCATGTCGGTAATGGTCAACGAGATATTCTTCAACAGAATCCCAACTGGGATTCATTTTCCAGACAATTCCGGCTGCGCCGACGGCAACGAACAGGCTGGCTGCCAGAGCGTACTGCAACAGGCGCCTGTTTCCGGACCCTGAAGGAGACTGCTCACTGATCGTCAGGAGGTCTTCAATCAGCCCGGAAGGTTCGGGGACTGCCAGGGCGTGCTCCAGTTTTTCTTCAAAACGCAATGCGTCGCGGGCCTCGCGCTCGAATTCAGGTGACGAATGACAGGCACGGCGAAACTCCGGGTCGTCGCTACGCGGCTCCGCACCCAGTAATCGCTTGAACTCAGAAAAGTTCATGGACATTACCCGTTACTCCATCTTTGCGCATCTGTGTTTTCAATTGCTCGCGCGCCCTGAAAAGTTGTGTCATCACAGCGCTTTTACTGATATCCAGTGCTTCGGAAATCTCTTTACAGCTGTATCCCAGAACCACCTGCATCAGCAGGGGTTCCCGGTATTTTGGCGCCAGCTTCATGATTCCCTGGCGCAAAATCTTCATTTCAGTTTGCTCGTCTGGTTCCAGCTCGCTTTCTTCTGTCACGACCACCTTGTCCAGGTCCGTAAATTTGGGCACCTTGCGCTCGAAAGTCCGCGCGAACTCACGACGCAGGATCGTGATCAGCCAACTTTTTGCGGCCTTGGGGTCTTTCAGCCGGTCAAGGGCTTTCCAGGCCCGCAGATACGTTTCCTGCACCAGGTCCTTGGCCAGTGCATCATTTCCACAAATCCACATGGCATATCGATACAGATCGGTGCCATAGCTTTGAGCCAGCTGATTAAATTTCGCCTGACGGCCGGCTTCAGTGTTCATGACCGGAATTGTGGGAGAGATATTTCAAACTTTTTACCTTGTTTTTACGTCTAAGGCCGAAACCTTTGCACCATAACGTGCTCCAACTGGGTGACGCAACCGTTTGGATGTGACTAATGGCACTTAATTACTGCGTCATGAATACGCATTCTTTCGCTTGATGGTTTGTATCCGAAGGCTTAGGCTTGCTAGTTTGTTGAAGAAAAATCCAAGGCCGGGAGCCTGAACATGAATATGAATTTTGACCAAGCGCGCTTCAACATGGTGGAGCAGCAAATTCGACCCTGGGAAGTGCTTGACAGCAAGGTGCTGTCGTTACTCGAAGCCATTCACCGTGAAGACTTCGTTCCGGTTCGCTACCGCAAGCTGGCATTTGCTGACATCGCAGTGCCCCTGCCATGTGACCAGGTCATGATGCGCCCGAAGATCGAAGCCCGCATGCTACAGGCGCTGGACCTGAAGCAAGACGAAACCGTCCTTGAAATCGGAACCGGCAGCGGGTTTGTGACCGCGTGCCTGTCCAGGCTTGCCAAGCGCGTGGTCAGCGTGGAAATCTTCGAAGAATTGCACCGCGAAGCCGCGTTGAAGCTTAACGACCAGGGAATCAACAATGTGGAACTGTTTATCGGTGATGCCATGTCAGGCTGGCAGCCCGAGCAGGCCCATGACGTGGTTGTCGTTACCGGTTCTGTGCCCGTCGTACCTGAACAGTTCAAAGGGTGGGTCAATCCAGGTGGCAGGATGTTTATAGTCACCGGTAATTCACCGGCCATGCATGCGCGCTTGCTCACTCGCCTGGATGTCTCTGAATGGGCGGAAGAAAGCTTGCTGGAAACAGACTTACCCCGGTTGCTCAATGCAGAGTTACCGCCGGAATTCGAATTTTGAGGTTTTGGAGTCAATTTATGACTATTAAAATTAAGTTGCTGGGCCTTGCTGGCGCAGCATTGGTGTTTGCCACGCCAGCCGGCGCCGTGGACCTGGTGGGTGTTCACGACCTGGCGCGGGACTACGATGCGAGGCTGCAGGCGGCCGATTTCCGCCGTCAGGCGACCGAGGAACAGCGTTACATTGCAAGGGCTAACCTGTTGCCCCAACTAGGCGCCACGGGTTCGTGGAACTGGGGTAACAGCGACACCGACATACCTGAATTGGACATCGAAGATTCGGATATCGACAATCGGAACTACGGGATCGATCTACGGCAAAGCCTTTACCGCCAAGCCAATTACGAAGCGCTGGATATTGCGCGGGGCCAGATCAGTGAAGCCGAGGCAATCTACGCAATCGCCTACCAGGACTTCCTGTTGCGGGTTTCCGAAAGCTATTTCCTGGTTCTTACCTATACCGATGGTGTCACTTTTGCCGAGGCGGAAGAAAAAGCCTTCCAGCGCCAGTTTGAGCAAGCGGAACAACGTTTCGAAGTAGGCCTTACCGCCGTGACGGACGTGCACGAAGCCCGTGCCAGTTACGACAATGCCCGCGCACGCGCGATTGTCGCCCGAAATGACCTGGCCGATGCCAAGGAAGCCTTGCGGGAATTGACCGGAAAGTATTTCGAAACCTATGACGCGCTGCAGGAAGTGCTTCCGCTGGTGGAACCTGACCCGATCAATGCGGACGAGTGGGTTGACATGGCGATGCAGACCAACCCGGCGGTGCTGGCCAGCAGGGCATCTGTTGACGTAGCTGATGCAAACATGAGGCTGGAACGGTCAGGACATTTCCCCACCCTGGACCTCATAGGGACTTACGATCAATTCAAGAACAACAAATACCAGTACAATGATTTCATCAGCGGTGAGCAGCTGAATTCCACGCTGCAGGTCGATGACTGGCGGATCGGGCTGTTCCTGGACATACCCATATACCAGGGTGGGCGCGTCACCCATCGGACCCGCCAGGCCCGTAAATTGCTGGATGCGACCGGCCAGGACCTGGACGATGTGCAGAGGGGCGTCATTCGCGAGACACAGAACTCTTACCGCGCGGTCATCGCGGGTATCCAGGAAGTACAGGCTTTCGAGCAGGCCAGTATTTCGGCCGAAAGCGCCCTGGAGGCAACCCAGGCAGGATTTGAAGTGGGCACCCGCACCATCGTGGATGTGCTGATCGCCGAGCAGAGAAAATACCAGGCGCAAAGGGATAACTCGGTCGCCCGCCACGCGTATATCATTCGTCACCTTCGGCTGAAAGCGAGTGCGGGCCTGTTGACATCGGAAGACTTGCGCGTGGTCAATCAACTGCTTCAGTAAGCACACCATCAATCAAATCCAGGGTGCGCTGCAGTGCACCCTGGCCGCTCTGCACCAGGTTCATGCCGGCTTGTCCCATTTGATCGCGCAATTCGGGATCGTTGAATAACCGGTCAACGGCCATCCTCAGCTCGTCGGCATCCTGAATACGGATGCTGGCCCCGCAGTCGATTAACTGCTCGGAAATTTCTTTGAAATTGAAGGTGTTTGGGCCGACGATGACCGGCTTACCCATGGCAGCCGGTTCCAGCATGTTCTGACCGCCGACACGGCCCATGCTGCCGCCGACGAAAGCCACGTCGCACGCGGCGTAATAGCGCATCAATTCCCCCATCGAATCAAGCACGAAACACTGGGTGTTCCTGGGACAGTTGATGCCTTCACTGCGCAATGACACCTTCAAGCCAGCCGAACGCGCAAGTTGGGCGGCCCTGCCAAAGCGTTCGGGGTGACGTGGCACCAGCACCAGAAGCGCCGTTGGAAACTCTGCAAGCAGTGGCTTGAAAGCTTTTAAAACAGCAGCCTCGTCTGCTTCGTGGGTGCTGCCTGCCAACAGCACCAGCCGGTCTGTACCCCAGGCCAGCCGGATGGGCTCGGCCTGCTCGAGCAGACTGAGCGGGAGATCGACGTCGAACTTCAGGTTACCGGTGATTGAAATTCGGCTCGATTCCGCACCGAGTTCAACCAGGCGTTCGGCATCCATTCGACTCTGGGCCCCAATTTGGGACACTCTTTTCAGGGCAGGGCGGATGAACTGGACGAGGCGCCGGTAGGCGCCAATCGAATTATCGGAAATCCGGGCATTGGCGATCACGACGGGGATGCCCTGGCTGGCCGCCTCGAAAAAAAAGTTTGGCCAGATTTCCGTCTCCATGATGACCAACAGGCGCGGCCGGGTCCGGTCAAAAAAGCGCCGCACAGCACCCGGCAGATCCAGGGGCGCATAAACATGAAAAGCCCTGTCGGAGAAAAGAGCGCGGACCCTGTCAGAACCGGTCGGCGTCAGGGTAGTGATACAAAGTGGATACTCCGGATAACGATCGAGCAGTTTACGGATCAGGGCGCTTGCCGCGTTGACTTCGCCCATCGAGGCGGCGTGTACGACCATTCCCCCAACCGCTGGTGGAGAATCAAAGAATGCGAAGCGCTCTGACCATCGCCTCAAATAGTCCCGGTTGCGCAGACCACGGAACGCCAGATGCAGAAGTGCCAGTGGCGTCAGCAGGTAAATCAAGAGGGAATAAAGCTTGCGCATCTTTACGTCGAGTATATCATCGGGCTTTCAGTATCCGCCGGGGTGCGCAAACGTGAAAAACGTCATTCGGGTATTTTTCCTGCTGACCGTGGCTGTGATCACAGCGGCGGTTCTGCGGTCGCTCATTTGATCCCTATCGGCCATGCCGTAATGAAGCGCTCCACAGTCCCACCAGGAACCAGACCAGTGAAGAGGTATACGTGCCGTAAATCGCGAAATGCGAGTTGAATGGGAAGAGTATCAACAGCACCGCAAGCGCATAAGGAAAGGCATCCTGCCGTTCCGCTGGCGTGATGTTCCTGAAATGCGCCCATAGGAAACCGATCGCGACCAACAAACCCAGCAAACCGATGGTACCCGTATCCGACATGACTTCCAGTATCACGTTGTGCGCGTGAGTGGCGCCTGACGCGCCGCCGGATTTCCTGATGTGGATGTCATCCGGTTCGGCATAGACCATGTAGGCCTTGGGGAAGGCCCTGACCCCCACCCCGTTGACGGGATGTTCGCGATACATGGTCAAGGCGGTGCTGAAAATGGGTACGCGTTCCATTGACGAGGAATCTAGGCTCTTTTCCACTCCGGACGTGAATGCCCGGGTAACATCCAGGCGCTCCTGGAACAGCGGCGAGGCGAAGTAACTGACCGCCAGCACGATGACCGCCAGCGCCGGGATGGTGAACATGGTCCGGCGTAATTCCCGGTTTTCACGCTTGAGCATCAGCAGCATATAGGTGGCCAGCACCAGGGCCATCGTCAACCAGCCGGCCCGCATGCCGGCAATCATGACCGCGCCTAGAATCAGGGCGAATGAGACCGCCCAGGCCCAGGGCCGCCATTCCCGCCGCGCATGCTCAAGGACCAGTGGTGACAGCATCGCGAGGGTGGGGCCGAAAAACTGGTACTTTTTCACGAACAGGGCATTAAGCCGGTCCGGGTGCATCGCGATGCCGAACAGGTCACGCCCGAAGAACAGCTGGATGAACGCGTCGGCAGCCCAGAACAGCAACAGGTAAGCTGTCCAGCGCAGCACGCGCTCCCTGGTTGAAGCGCTGTTCAATAAGAGCGTCATGGCCAGTGCCGCAGCCAGGAACCTCAGTGCCGCGATGCTGCTGGTCCAGCTTTTGGACGGGTAAAAAGAGTCGAAACTGGAAATGACCATGGGTACCCAGAAGCAGAGAAACAGGGGCAACACAAACAGGGAGGCTTTGCGGATGCGAAGCCGGTTCTCGGCTGACCGGGCCAGCACCAGCAACGAAAGGGCGAAGACCGACAACGGCACCTCAGCCAGGCGGCCGAAGGGCAGCAGGGCCACGAAGGCAACGGCAAGCCAACTGGCCCATTCCGATTGAAATTTCCTTATAAACAGCTTCATGAGATTCTTTCGGCCCTCGCAGATTGATACACAGCCATGGTTTTCTCCATCGATTCCCGTAATCCAAAAGCCTCGTTTTTTGCAACGGGGGGCCTTTGCCCAAGAAACTCCCGGCTGCGTTGCAACAAGGCGTTCCTGTCACCCGGTGTTACCGAACCCTGGGGAAACAGAACGGCGAGTGTTTCCTGAACGCCGCCATGATCCCATCCGATGACCGGAGTCCCGAGGTGCAGGGCTTCAGGAACGGTGCGGCCAAATGCTTCCGGCGGGTCGCTGCACAGGCTGTAGACGATTTCGGCGGATGCCAGCCAATCCCTCATATCCATGCGGGCGCCGGTGAACGTCAACCGCTGCAGCACGCCATACCTCTCAGCCAGCCCTTCAAGCTCATCACGGTAGCGTGAGCCCGGCTTGGCCTTGCCCACGACAACCCCGTGAATGTCCGGAAATTCGGGCAGTAGCCGGGCAATCAGCTCGATAAAATCCACGTGTCCCTTATAGCGCGACAGACGGCCGGGAAGGCAAAGAAGGCGCCTGCCCTCCAGTTCAGGAAATTCTCCGAAAACCTGGCTCCGCCATTCGGGTTTTGGCTGGTAGCCAAAAGGAAACAGGCTGTGACTGATGCCGCCGTGCACCGTGACTACCCGACCGGGGTCCGTGGACGGGTAATTGTGAAGCGTGTAGTCGCGAATATGGTCGGAAACGGCGACGACACGGTCCCCGCCAGCCATCACGGCACTGTAACGACTGACTGAATAATGTCCGTGCATACTGGTAATGTAGACAGGTCTTTTGTTCTTATCGATGCCGCGCAAAGCCCCCTGGCAGATCCATGCGGGGAGACGGGAATGCACATGCAGTACGTCCGGCCGTTCATCGGCCAGCCAGTGACGCAACCGTGAAATGTAGCGCAGGGTGCCCAATCTCTTTTTCCCGATCGGCCAGTCCAGGTGCTCGGCGCCGGATGAGCGGGCTCGTTCTCCCAGTGGGCCGTCAGCAGCGATCACCGTGCAACGGTGTCCCGTGGCGACCGCAAATTCTGCCAATTCGACAGCAACAAGCTCTGATCCGCCCAGGTTCAGCGAAACCAGCGCCTGAACGATATGCACAGCGGTTGACCCGCTTCAGTCCACGAGGCGGTAACGAGCGCTGCAGTAGGGACAAACAGCGGTTCCGGTTTCCTCGATCGGCAGGTAGACCCTCGGGTGGGAGTTCCAGAGCTTTTGCTGCGGGGTTGGACAGGACAGTGGCAGGTCCTGTCTTTTGACCTCGTACTCCTCCCGGGTACTGGCAGTTTCCAGGCTGGCGTCAGTTGCGTCAGTGGGATGTGTCACGATGCTTGCTCCCGGTTTTCATGATGATGCAATGAATACATTGGCGTAGTTTACGGCAGTGTACGGGAAGAATCTCCCACTTTACGCTTGAAAATTGCCGCAGAACCCGATGTCGGCGCCTCTGCCGGAACATCCTCATGGATGAGTGTCGTCATCATTCGCTGCTGCCTGAGCAACCGGGCAGTTTCATGGAGTACACGGGCCTCGTCGTCGCTAAGCCAGCCGATGGAACGAAGCTCTTCGAGCTGTAACAAAGTGCTGGTGACGTTCAGGACCCGGGGATACAGGCGCGCAGAACACAGTACCCCCAGCTGCGCAATGAATTCGATATCGATGAGCCCGCCGGGCCGGTGTTTGGCAGACAGGTTTGATGCGTGTTCCCTGCACATCTTCTGGCGCATTTCGAGCAACTCAACCGCCAGTTCGTTTTCATTTCTTTCCCGGCACAGAACATCCAGCCTGATCCGGACAAACTTCGCGGCCAGTCGTTCGCTGCCTGCAACATACCGGGCCCGGGTCAGCGCCTGCAGCTCCCAGGTCCAGGCTTCCTTCATCTGGTATTCACGGAAGGCATCGATGCTGCTGACCAGCGAACCCGCCCGGCCATTGGGCCGCAGGCGCGTATCCACCTCGTAGAGACGGCCCGACGGGGTCATGACCGTGAGGAAACTGAGCACCCTCTGGGCAAGCCGCGCGAAATAACGCTCGGGTGGCAATGGCCTTGGGCCGTCAGACGGGTCTGCCCCGGATTCAAACAGGAACACGATATCAAGATCGGAGTCATAGCCCAGTTCGAATGCACCCAGTGAGCCGTAACCGATAATGGCAAGCATGTCCTCTTTCCGGAACTTGCCATGGCGTGATTCAATTTCAGATGACGCAATAGCCAGCACGCCGTCCAGCAGGGCGCTGGCGAGTTCGGCCAGTGCCTGCTGGGCTTCTTCGCCGGAAAGGTTGCCTTTAAGCTGGCTCACCGCCACCCGCAGTTCAGTAGCCAGCTTGAGGTAGTTGAGCCCCTCCAGCACCGCTTCCGTTCCCTGCGCGGCCCCCAGGATGCGGCGAACGCTTTGAGAAAATTGCTCGTGGTTCGGAATCTGCCTGCCAAGGGATGGGTCGATCAACTCGTCCAGCAACGCGGGAAAACGAATGACTTTCGAGGCGATCCATTCACTGCGCTCGAACAGGTCCAGTAATCGATCCAGTGCCTTGGGGTTCTGCTCAAGCAGTACCAGGTAGGCGCTTCGGCGGCACACGGCCAGGATCAGGTCAAAAATCCGATTGAGGGCCTGGTGGTCGAGTGATTGCTGGTCCAGCCTTTCCAGCAAGCCCGGCATGAACCGGTCCAGGCGATCACGGGCTCGCTGGCTCAGGGCGACGCGGTTCAATCGGCGGACAAAAATATTCAGAGGTTGGTTTTCGTCTTCCACGGGAGCCTCGTCGATCTCCTGTTCGATGCCACCCAGTTTGCGCCACAGCTCGGCCCATTTCTGGTCGGGCGGTCGCTCTGAACGGGAAGGAAAAATGTTTTCGAACCGCTGACTGACCCGTTTGCGGGTTCGCGCGAGGCTTTTCTCCAGGGATTTTGTATCCTTCTCATACATCGCTCGGGCAATCCGCTCTCGATCATCACCCTGGGGCACCCTGTGTGTCTGCTGGTCACGCAGGGCCTGGATCCGGTTTTCCAGGAACCGCAGATAAGCATAGTCGTTGCGGATTTCGCTGACGATGTCTGTTTCCAGCAAGCCGAGCTGTTCTATTTCCCGCAAGGCAAGGTCGAGCGACGGGGTTTGCAGGGCCGGTTCGCGGCCACCACGCAGTATCTGGAAACACTGCGCAAGAAATTCTATTTCACGAATACCGCCAGTCCCGCGCTTGATGTCATCCAGCCGGTCCTTTCGCCGGGCATCGTCCTGGACATTGGAATGCATTTCCTGCAACGATTCGACCGAGCTGTAATCAATGTAGCGGCGATAAACGAAGGGTCTTATGTCTTCGATGAATGCCGCTCCAGCGGCCAGGTCTCCGGCAACCGGACGCGCCTTGATCAATGCATAGCGCTCCCAGTCCCTGCCTTCGCGCTGATAATACTGCTCCAGGGCGGCCAGGCTGGATGTCAGTGGTCCCGCACTGCCGAAAGGTCTCAGCCGTGTGTCGACCCGGAAACAGAAGCCGTCAGCGGTCAACTCGGAGAGGCTGGAGATTACCCCGCGGGCCAATCGGGTAAAAAACAGGTCATTGGCTATGCCGCGTGGCCCGTCGCAAGCGCCGGATTGACCGTAACAAAAAATGATATCGATATCGGAGGAGAGATTGAGCTCACCCCCGCCTAACTTGCCGAGTCCAATGACAAACATCTGCTGAGGGCTGCCATCGGCCCCGCGCGGCGTACCGTGTTTTTCCGCCAGGCGCCGGAAATGCTCTTCGACAGCCGCCTGCAGACAGATCTCGGCCAGCGAGGTCAGGCTGTCAAAAGTTTCCGCCAGCGGGGCCAGGCCGCAAAGGTCGCGCCAGACAATCCGGAGCATTTCGCGGTTCCGGAACCGCCTCAGCCCGGTACCGAGGCCATGTTCCCTCGTGGCCTCCGCCAGGCGCGTCACGTCGGGCGGGCAGGCGTTGTTCAGGTCGTCGGACCAGGCAGGAAACCGGTCAAGCAGACCCGAGGCAAAATCGCTGCATTGGCG
Source organism: Lysobacterales bacterium (assembly GCA_029287515.1). Classification (GTDB taxonomy): domain Bacteria; phylum Pseudomonadota; class Gammaproteobacteria; order Xanthomonadales; family SZUA-36; genus JAHEFT01. The sequence continues at coordinate 4,913 of JARFQZ010000216.1, read as the reverse complement.
TACATGCTTGAGCCGGCTCTTTTCGGGGATCGTAACCGGGGGCAGGATATTCCATCCGGATTGTTCGGAGGGATAGGACATCAGGATATTATAAAAAGAAATCCGCCATCAGGTTTCCGAAAGGGGTTTCTCTGCTTCGGCTGGCACCGCGATTTCCTTTTCTTCCATTGTTTTGACGTACAGGTCCCGCTGCGGAAACGGAATGGTAATGTGTTCTTCGCGAAAACGCTTGATCACCTCGAGACTCAGTTCGTGAATCGTCAGACCGCGATCTGCAGGCCGCCTGATCCAACCCATAAAATCCAGATTGATTGAATTATCGGCGAATTCCCGGATCCTGACACGTGCTTCCGGCTGATCCACAATCCTTTCATTTTGCGCTGCAATCTCCAGCAGGGTGTCGATGACTTTGTCGATGTCGCTGTCATAAGCCACGCCGATCGGCAGCTTGACCCGGTGACGGACCCACGGACCACCGCTTTCATTGATGATCTTGGCCGTGCCGATGACCGCGTTGGGTATCGAAACCTCGACGTCATCACGAGTAACCAACCGGGTGGACCGGATACCGAGACTTGAGACGACTCCGCGTTCCCCGGTGTCGAGCACGATGTAGTCGCCAATTTTGTAGGGTGCGTCCGCTACGATCGAAACGCCGGAAATAAGGTTGGCGATGGTATCGCGCGCAGCAAAACCCACGGCGATACCGATGATGCCTGCCGAAGCGACCCATGCCGTGGCGTCAATGCCCCAGACAATGAAAAACAGGTAGATGAACAGGCCAAAAAGAAGCAGCTTGATCCCCATTTCATAAAGAGGGACGGTGCGCGGCTGGAACAGGTGGAAGCGGTGACGCTCTGCCTCCAGCGCCTGCATTATCACGCTGGTGGCGCGGAACCACGCGCGTCCCCAGAACACCAGCAGGGCGGTGATGCACACTTTGATCAGGAATTGCTCTATGGCCCCGGGAAATTCGAGCGTTGCCAGGGCGACGATCAGGAAAAAGGTAAATACGGTCTGGTGGATAGGCGAAGTCAGGTAGTGGGCTATCTCGTAATCCAGTTCCGATTTCCAGCTCTTTCTGAACCGCTCCAGCAGCTTGTGAATGATGGATTTAAGCAGGCGGCCCAGACCGTAACCCATTCCAACCAGGATGACCGCCAATATCAGGTGATATTCCTGGACCAGATGCCAGGCTTCCCGGAAAGGCTCGCTGAGGTAGGGGGAGACATCGAACTCGACGATCCAGTCGGCAAGCGACGCCGTTACACCATCATCCGGATTTTCCTCGGCGGGCAGGGTGTCATCGTAAATTTCCTCGGCAACGAAAGTGTTTTGAAAGTTGCTCATGCCTTCATCTCCGATGTCATCTTCCTGATGGTCTCAGCCTCCACGTAGATCCGGTTTACGTTGGGTACGGCCGTCTTGATGCCGGCTTCGATCCGGTCGATCGTTTCTTCGATCTGGTCGGACGTCAGATTGTCTTCGAAATGGACGTCGAGATTCACCAGAATTTCATTTGGCCCGAAATACAGGCTCAGGGGGCGCCTGTGACGCCTGACCCGGGGCTCATTCGCCAGGATTTGATCAATCTTGTCCAGTTGTCTGGCGCCCAGCCCCTCCCCGACCAACAGCGCTTTGCATTCGACAGCGAAGAAATACGAGACACTGACCAACAGGACGCCGATCAACACGGATCCAATGCCGTCGAAATACACCCAGCCGGTGACCTGGCCTAGAAATACCGACAACAGGGCAATCATCAAACCCAACAGTGCAGCAGTGTCTTCCACGACCACGGCGATGGTGGTTGAGTCCTTGCTCTCGATGAGCGCCCTGAAGAAAGGCTTGGTGCCGCGACTGGCCTTGAATTGCTTTAAAGCGACCTTGAGCGCCAATCCTTCAAATACCATGGCCAGAACCAATACCACGTAATTCCAGTGCACGTTCTGGAGTTGCCGCGGGTGAATAAGGTGTTGGATGCCCTCGTAAATGGCAATTCCGCCTCCCAGGGCGAAAATGAGAATCGCGACGACGAAACTCCAGAAAAAAATCTCGTTTCCGTAGCCAAACGGATGCTTTGGATCAGGCGGCTTCTGGCTGAGACGGATTCCAAACAGCAATAACACACCGTTGCCGGTATCAACCAGTGAATGAATCCCTTCAGACAACATGGCCGAAGACCCTGTAAAAAAGGCAGCTACGAACTTGCAGACGGCAATCGCAGAATTTGCCGCTATTGCACCGTAAATGGCTATTTTTGAAGCCCCGGCCATGTTGTTCTACCCGTTGTAAACGAATCAGCGAAAGATGTTACCAGATGCAGGTTGGTGTCACGGCCTTCTAGTGCGGGTCCAGAACTCTTAAACTACCGAGGTGTCAGAGAACCCCAAATCCATAAGTGACAAGGTTTCCTACCGGGACAGCCGCCGGGCCGCCGCGCGAATTCTGTCGCCGGGCAAGAAACACGGCCTGCGCCGGTTCATATCTTTCATCATCGTTGGCGCGCTGGTGCTGTATGTGTGGAATGCGCTGTTTGGATCATTCCCGCCGGAGCAAAGGGCGGTATTGTTCCTGTTCCTGCTCGCAGTAGGTCTGTGGATCACCGAGGCGGTTCCTGCCTTTGCGGTAGGCCTGCTGATCATGGGCTACCTCGTTTTTGTACTGGGCACGACGCTGATTCATCCGGAGCCCTGGGATGTAGACAAATACCTCAACACCTGGTCCAGTCCCGTTATCTGGCTGATGCTGGGTGGATTCTTCATGGCCGAGGGGCTGTCGCGCACCGGGCTGGACCGCCAATTGTTTGCTCTGGCCATTCGCCCGGCCGGTACCCGTCCCGCGAATGTTTTGCTGGCAGTCATGCTCACCAGCGCCGTCGCCTCGATGTTCATTTCCAACACGTCAACGACCGTGCTGATGATCGGCGCCGTGATTCCACTCGTACGGCAACTGGGCAACAGTGAGCCATTCGCCAAGGCCCTGATGATCGCCATTCCACTGGCTGCGTCGGTTGGTGGCATGGGCACCATTATCGGTAGCGCGCCCAACGCAATCGCCGCCGGGGTAGCGGCGGAATTCGGCCAGGGAATCGATTTCATCGAGTGGATGATGCTCGGCGTGCCGGTTGCCATCGGGTTGGTCATCACCGCCTGGGTTTTCCTGCTGAGGCTACACCCGGCCTCGATGGATTCATTCAGCCTTGATTTCAGCCGCATGGAAGAGCCCGAATTACCCGGCAAACGTGACCGCGTCATCGTGGCTGTGCTTTCCATTACGACCGTTGCCATGTGGATGACCACACCGCTGCACGGCATTCACGTTGCAGCCATTTCACTGATTCCGATCGTTGGCCTGACGATGACCCAGGTGCTGGGCGCCGCGGATGTGCGGGGACTTCCATGGGACACCCTGATGCTGGTTGCCGGTGGCCTGTCGCTGGGCGCGGCGGTGGTCGATACGGGCCTGGCTGACCGCATGGCTTCATCACTGGAGTTTCTCACCGTGCTGGACCTGGACGTGCTGGTGTTCGGCGCGTTGGCCCTGGTGACCGTGACTCTTTCGAATTTCATGAGCAACACGGCGACCGTTTCGCTGGTGTTGCCGGTGTCGGTTGCACTGATGCCGGGCAGAGAACTGGAAACCTGCCTGATCATTGGCCTGAGTGGGTCATGCGCCCTGTTGCTGCCGGTTTCCACACCACCCAATGCCGTGGCTTATAGCACGGGTGAGATACAAACCAGGGACTTGAGGCCCGGCGGAATCCTGATCGGATTGCTGGGCCCGGCCGTGATCATAGCCTGGGTGTTATTGATCAGTTCGTTTGTGAACTGACCTGCGCCTGCTGCCCCGGTCAGCCGTACCTGCCTTCAATGTAATCCGATGTTTCCTTGTGCTGAGGCGTCACGAACATCTGTCCGGTTTCAGTATGCTCCACGACCTTACCCATCAGCATGAAGATACACTCCTCACTGGCGCGGCGGGCCTGGGCCATGTTGTGGGTGACGATCAGAATGGTGTACTGGCCCCTTAATTCCCAGATCAGTTCTTCTACCGCCTCTGTACCTTTGGGATCGAGGGCCGAGCAGGGCTCATCCATCAGCAACACACCCGGTTTGACCGGCAGCAGTCGGGCAATGCAGAGCTTCTGCTGCTCTTCCAGGGAAAGAGCAGTGGCCTTCTTGTCAAGCTTGTCCTTGACCTTGTCCCACAACAGCACGGTTTTAAGCGCGTCTTCGACGATGTCGTCGTTTTCACTCTTCGTGGTTTTTCGCCCGGCATTGTGGATTCGGTGCCCAAACAGTACGTTCTCACGAATGGAAATCGGCAAGGGGTTGGGGCGCTGAAACACCATTCCAATCTGTTTGCGAACCTGGATCAGCTCAACGGCCGGATCGTAAATATTTTCACCCATCACATCGATGCTGCCGGTGATACGGACATAACCGAGACGTTCGTTGATCCGGTTGACGCTGCGCAAAAAGGTACTCTTGCCACAACCGGACGGGCCGATCATTGAGGTGATGATGCCTTGCTTGATGTCCAGGTCGATATCGAACAGGGCCTGGAACGTGCCGTACCAGAGAGTCAGTTTTTGCGTTCTGATGGCCAGGCTGGAGCCCTGGTCTGCCGCCGGTTGATTCATCAGCCGAACCTCCCTTCAACGTAATCACGCGTTCTCTGGTCCCGGACTTCACCCGTGAACAGGTCTTCGGTGACCCCGACTTCAACACAACGCCCACCCAGGAAAAATGCCGTCCGGTCGGCCAGGCGGCGTGCCTGCTGTACCAGGTTGGTCACCAGGATGATGGTGACTTCGCTGCGGAGCTCTTTCAGTACATCTTCAATCCGCATCGTGGTAACCGGGTCCACAGCGATCGAGAATTCATCCAGCATCAGCATTTCAGGATCCT
>JARFQZ010000185.1 GCA_029287515.1 Lysobacterales bacterium | reverse complement strand
CGGTGATCAGTGCGAGGCCGGGTCGCTCAATAATCGCACCGATCAGAGTCAGCGCAACCCCACACGACTCCGATAATTGATCCAGTTCCCCCGCTCTGCCGGGTGGGATGGTAAAACAGAGTTCGTAATCATCCCCTCCCGCCAATTGCAACCGCCAGCGCTGTTCATCGGCCAGGTTTTCCAGGCCTGGGGGCACCGGCAGGCGATCGAGTTCAAGTTCAGCACCTACACTGGACTGTTCAAGAATATGACCGAGGTCTGCGGCCAGCCCGTCGGACAGATCAATGCAGGATGTGGCCAGCTTAACCAGGGCGCTTCCGAGACTGATACGGGGCTGCGGGAATTCCAGCGCCATCCTGTGAGAAGGTTCCGGCTCGCGGCCCTCCTGCATCACGCTCAAAGCCTGCGCCGCCGCTCCCGGTGCGCCCGATACGACGACCAGGTCACCGGCTTGCGCACCTGAACGCAGCAGGGCCTGGCCTCTTTCTACCGTGCCCAGCGCGGTTATGTTGATACTGAGCGGCCCGCGGGTGGTATCCCCGCCCGCCAGCTGGATTCGGAACTGCCTGGCCAGCCGGGCCATGCCCTGCGCAAACGAATTCAGCCAGGCTGTGTCTTCCGAGGGCAGGGTCAATGCCATGAAAAAGAATGTGGGTTGCGCCCCCATCGCGGCGAGATCGCTGAGATTGACCGCGAGCGCCTTGTGGCCAATGGCTTCGGGATGCGTATCCCGTGGAAAATGAATCCCCTCGACCAGCGTGTCCGTGCAGACAACGAGTTCCTGACCGGGAGGTGTTTCAAGAATGGCTGCATCATCACCTATACCGACAGTGCAACCGGGGGCAGACTCGCTTTCCGGCAGGCAGATAAGCTGCTGCAGTCTGCCAATCAGGTCGAATTCCGACATGGCCTCAGGACGTTACTGGTTTGCCCGCTTCCAACGGCCGCCACTCTTTTGCCGCCTTGTCGAGCACCGCATTGACATACGCGTGACCCTGCTCGGAACCGAACCGGTGCGCGAGGTCGACACATTCATCCACCACGACCCTGAATGGCGATTCCGGGCAGTTGAGCAGCTCGAAAGCGCCGATTCTGAGCACGACCTGCTCCATCAGGTCTACCTGTTCCATCGGCCGGTCCAGGAAAGGTTGAAGTTCCTGGTCGAGGCCAGCGCAGCCCGAGCTGATGCCCAGCAGCAGAGTCTCGAAGTGGGCTTCGTCGACGCCTGACATGTCCTGGGCCGAATGAAACTGCTCCAGGATTTGCCGCGGATCCTGCCCCGTCATTTGCCACTGGTAAACGGCCTGGAGGGCCCTTCGCCGCGCCCGGCTGCGCGGTTCGAAGCGTTTCGCTTCGCTCATCAGGATTCCCTGCCCGCAAGGTCTGCTTCGACTGCGCGCATGGTTTCCACCATTTCCATGGCCGTCATTGCAGCATCAAAGCCCTTGTTTCCTTCCCCGGTTCCCGCCCTTTCCAGGGCCTGCTCCACGGTGTCGGTCGTCAATACACCGAAGGTCACCGGGATACCATAATCCAGGGAAACGCGGGTTAGTCCGCTGGCGCATTCGCCCGCCACGAAATCAAAATGCGGTGTACCGCCACGGATCACCGCGCCAAGCGCGATCACGGCATCGAATTTCCCCGATTCAGCGAGCTGTCTCGCCATCACGGGCAATTCGAATGCCCCCGGCACCCAAACCAGAGCCTGCCTGGATTCCTTGATCCCCCGGCGTTTCAGGGCGTCGGTGGCGCCGGCGACCAACTGGTCAACGACAAAACGGTTAAACCGCCCGGCGATCACCGCGATGCTCATGTCGTTACCCAAACTTTCAGCGCTGATGTCTTTCAAGATTCACTGGCTCCGTCTTCGAGAGGCTCGATGTACTCTTCCACTTCAAGGCCGAAGCCTGCCAGCCCGGTGAGTTTCCAGGGTGCGCTCATGACTTTCATTTTACGGATGCCCAGGTCGGCAATGATCTGTGCACCAATTCCATAAGTGCGTAACTCTCGTGAATGCCGGTTGTCTCCGCTCGCTTCGATGGCGGGGGCGGGCTTTTGCTGGATTTGCCTGAGAATTTCATCATCGTCCTTGTGCCCGCCCAGCACGAGCACAAGGCCGCTGCCCTCCGCATCGATCCTCGACAATGCCGCGCGTACAGGCATTCCAAAATCGGAACGATGAATCGCCAGGACATCGCTGAGCGGGTTTTGTACGTGCACCCTGACCAGGAACGCTTCGCCGGGATCGACCTCCCCGCGCATCAGCGCCAGGTGAAGATGGTCTTCAATCGTGTCGCGGTATGTGTGCAGGGTAAATTTTCCAAAATCCGTGACGACCTCGTGGGAAGAAATGTGCTCCACCGATTTCTCGGTTTCCATGCGGTAACGGATCAGGTCGGCAATCGTCCCGATTTTGAGGCCGTGCTCATGGGCAAAACGCTCCAGCTCCGGCCGGCGCGCCATGCTGCCGTCCTCGTTGAGGATCTCCACCAGCACCGCGGCCGGTTCCAGCCCGGCGAGCATTGACAGGTCGACGCTGGCCTCTGTGTGCCCGGCCCGCGCCAGCACACCACCGGGTTTGGCCATCAGCGGAAAGACATGCCCGGGTTGGGAAAGGTCTCCCGATTCTGCATCCGGCTGGACAGCCGTCCTGATGGTGTGTGCGCGGTCGTATGCCGAAATACCGGTTGTAATGCCCTCGGCCGCTTCGATTGACACCGTGAAATTGGTGGCAAAACGCGTTTCATTTTCATTCACCATCAACGGCAACCGCAATTGCTTGCAACGTTCCCTGGTCAGAGGCAGGCAGATCAGCCCGCGACCGAAACGCGCCATGAAATTGATATCCTCCGGACGTATTTTGGAGGCCGCCATCACCAGGTCGCCCTCGTTTTCACGTTCCTCGTCGTCCATCATCACGATCATCCGGCCGGCACGTAATTCTTCCAGCAGCTCGGGTATGGTGTTGAGTCTGGTTTCGCTTGTCATCGCTTAGTCCTGGTCCGGAACCATCAGGCGCTCGAGGTAGCGGGCAATCAGGTCAACTTCCAGGTTCACTTCATCACCCGGCTGAAGAAGACCCAGCGTCGTGATTTCCAGCGTGTGCGGAATCAGGTTGACCGAAAATACGTTTCCATCCACTTCGTTGACCGTCAGGCTGACGCCATCCAGGCATGCCGAGCCTTTCCTGGCTATATACCGGGACAAATGGGAAGGAACTTCAAAATCAAATCTTTCCGAACGGGCGTCTTCGCGGCGCGATAAGAGCCTCGCCTTGTCATCGACATGCCCGGTTACCAGGTGACCGCCCAGCCGGGCTTCCACACCCATCGCCAGCTCGAGGTTTACTTCCTGCCCCGGCTCGAGTTTCCCAAGCGTGGTCAGGCTCAGTGTCTCCTGCGAGACGTCTGCATAAAAACCGGATGCATCAGGCTCCAGCATGGTCAGGCAGGCGCCCGAAACGGAAATACTGTCCCCGGGGCGGGCGGACGACAGGTCCAGGCCGG
>JARFQZ010000179.1 GCA_029287515.1 Lysobacterales bacterium | reverse complement strand
GTTACGCAACAGCTGGATGAGCTCAATGAAAAGCGCGAATCGGACGAGCAGGAAGTCATCGGTATCGTGACGGTAGAGAATCTGGAAAATGTCGACGACGACGGAATAGAAAAGTAAATCCCTTCAAAGCTCACAGTCTCTGATCAGAGCGGGGGCCTGGCCGAAGTCAGGAATTGCCGCTGATCTCGACGGGCGTCTTCATGATCAGCTCGCGATGCGGGAACGGAATATTGACGCCGTGCTCCTGAAACGTATCCCAAACGGAAAGCAGCACCTTGCCCCGGATATTGGTAAGACCCTCTCTCGGGTCATCGATCCAGAAACGCAAAACGAAGTCCACGGAGGAGTCACCAAAGCCGGTCAGCCAGCATACCGGCCGCTTTCCGGCATGCACACGAGGGCACGCGGCTGCAGCCTCGATTGCCAGTTTGCTCACCTCGTGCGGGTTCGAGTCGTAGGACACACCGAACTCCACGTCGAGCCTGACAAGCGCATCGGTGAAGGTCCAGTTGATGACCTGATGCGTAATGAAGTCTTCATTGGGAATCAGGTATTCCCTGCCGTCACGCGTGACTACCGACACGAAGCGGGCGCGCAATTCCCTGATCCAGCCGAAGGTATCGCCCAGGGAAATCGTATCGCCCGGTTTAATGGAGCGGTCCATCAGGATGATGATGCCGGAAATGAAGTTGGACACGACTTTCTGCAGGCCAAAACCAAGACCGACGCCAATCGCGCCCGAAAAGACGGCAAACACCGTGAGGTCGATCCCGAGCCCGGAAAGGCCGATCAGCGTGGCAGCAACGATCAGAACGATCTTCAGAACCTTGCCGATCAGGACGCGCAGCGAAGGTGTGAGGTCTTCCGTCCGCTGCAGCCGGTTATCGACGAAGTTACCCAGGCCGATGGCAACCCACAGCAACGCGCCGATCAGGACTACCATCTTGACGATAAGCAGCAACGACAGCCTGAAATTGCCGATTTGAAAGCCGACGGCCCCGAGCAACAGCGCAGCGTCCTCCGTCAGGCCGAGCACCAGAAGGGCTACGTAGGCCCAGACACCATAGGCCACGGTCTTGCCAAGCGGCCGGCTCTTGATCATCTGGGAAAGCAGGCGCAGGACCAGCCACGTCAACGCCAGAATCATCGCCGTGTTTACCACGAAAACCGACCCCGGCCAGCCATACGCATGCATCAGCAGCAATGCAATGCCACACAGGGCGACGAAGATGAACCAGCTCAGCTTACGTAACAAAATGACCGCAAAACGCAGCATCTTGTGATCGGGATGTTGGATGGACCGAATGAGGCGTTCCAGTCTGGGCTCCAGCCGCCAGGCGGCAAGTCGCGCCACGAGCAGCAGGATCGCGACGATCATCAACTGCAGCAATATGGCTGTCTGTTGGGACAGAGCCAACAGTTTCTGAACGAGGTCTGCTCCGTATCCAATCAAGGTATCGATGATGATTTCTCCAGTTGATCTGGGGATTGCGACGCGGTGATGATCAGCTTAACGTGTTCCATGCCCGTCATTCAAAGGAGGAATGACAGCAGCGTCGCGGTTCCCAGGAAGGACAGGAAACCAGCCACGTCGGTGACCGTTGTCAGGATGATGGAAGATGCCGTCGCCGGATCCTGCCCGGCCCGGATCAGGAGAATGGGAACGACCGCACCCGCCAGGCCTGCTGCCAGCATGGACAGAATCATCGCGACGCCAATGACCAGCGACAGGCCAAACGAAGTGCTCCATAGGTAGACGCCCGCACCGCAGGTCACTGCCAGCGCCACGCCGTCTACCAGGCCGACCGCAACCTCCTTGTTGAGCACATGTCGCCAATCACCTATACCGATTTCCCGCAGCGCCAGGCCGCGCATCGTCACCGCGAGCGCCTGGGCGCCTGCATTTCCGGACTGACCGGCAACCACCGGCAACAGGATGGCCAGTGCTGTGAATTGCGCAATGATGCTCTCAAACAGACCAACCACGGCTGCCGCAAGGAATGCCGTGAGCAGGTTGATGTGCAGCCATGGCAATCGTTTACGCACGGCCGTACCGGCCGAAGACAAGGCTTGCTCATCCGCATTACCCACCATTTTCTGCAACCCGGCAGTGGCCACTTCCTCGATGGCCTGGAACAGGCTTGCATATCGAACGACGCCCAACAACCTTCGTTTGGAATCGACTATGGGCAGGGAATCAACGCGGTGCCGGTCCAGCAACTCGACAATCTGCTCGCGCTGATCCAGCGGATTCAGAACGGCAGGCGCCGAGTGCATGATGCGTTGCAGAGGCACGTCTTCATCCTCCAGCGCCAGGTCCTGCACGTCAACCCGCCCGGCGAGCCGACTTTCCCCGTCAACCACGTACAGCGTTCGGGCGCGATGTACGCCGGATTTGCGCAGCGACCGGAGTGCTTCGCCCACCGTCATGGAGATCCGGCAAGTGACAAAAACCGCGTCCATGATACGTCCCGCACTGTTTTCCGGAAATGACAGTTGGCGCTGAAGATCGGTGCGCAGGGTTTTCTTCAATGTGGCCAGAGTGCGGTCGCGATCCTCGGCGTCGAGTTGGGCCAGCAACAGGACGGACAAGCGCGGTGAAGCCAGCTCGAGAACCCTGCTCCTTCTACCCGGGTGCAGCGCCGCGAAGATATCGCCGGCCTGGTTCGGGGACAGGAAATCGAGCAGGGTGACCAGCGGTTGAATTTCCAGCGTGTCCAGTTCGGTAAGCTGGTCTTCGAGCGGCAGTGATTCGATCGCTCTGGCCGACCGGTCCGGATGGCGGCTCACACATGCATTGTCCAGCATTGCATGCAGGTTCATCGTTCAAGCCTCCGGTCCAGAATCCACACCGTGGCAAGGGATAGAAACAGCCAGAAGCGGCGAACCAGTTCAACCACCGACCCGAGGAATGTGCTGCCCTGGCCCTTTGAACCACCAGCACGTTCCAGCGCGGTACGGGTGATGAATCCGATCGGCCGGCCCTGGTGATCGACGACCGGCAGGCACGTCAGTTGGTTCCATTCGGCGGGAAGCCGGGCGGATTCGACCGGCGTGCCGGCATGCAGCGGTTCGACCGGAATGGTTAATTCGGATGCCGGCAGGTTACTGTTGCGGTTCTGTACGAAGCGCCATACGTCAAGCATGCCCAGTACACCCCCGTCACGCCGTGTCACAATGACCGGGCAACCGGACGAACCGCCTGCCAGCCCAATGGCCGATTCGACCTCGTCCGGAGAATCATTCTGGCTAACCGTGACGGTACCGAACTGGGCCAACTCCCCGATGCTGCCCGGAGGGTATCCTGACAAACGGCGCAAGTCCCGGCGCCGTGATCGATTCCCGATAGAGGAAATGACCCGCGCCGCCCGTTCACGCCCCAGCCGGCCAAGCAGGCGCCGGCCGTCATCGATCGAGGCCGTTTCGATCCATTCGCTCAGCTGGATGTCAGTCGCTGTGCTGAGCAGTCGTTCGGCCGAGTCGGGCGCCAGGTGTGCGACGATGCTGCATTCCATTCCGTCGGAAATACCGTCCAGCATCAAGAGCATCTCGTGAGCGTCGGCCGACTGACCAAGCAACCGGGCAAAACCACCGGGGTCGATTTCCGCGAAGGCACTCTGCAAATGTTTACCCATCGTCCTCGACCCCCGGGGTAAGCACAACAACGGTCGACTCAGCGAGTCGGGCAGCCGGTACCCTGGCCACGCCATCTGTTGTGGACAGCACCAGGCCCGTGCGGTCGATTTCAAGCACCACCCCCTCCGTACCGTCAATCCTGAGGCGGTCTCCGTGCCGGTAGCGCGCCAGTTCCCCCTGCGCAGTGAGATTGGCGACGAGCGTACGGGCACCAAGCGCGAACGCCAGGCCGAGTGAAGCGAGAAAAACCGTTACAACGACCAGCGCGAAAAGGGTTATCAGGGTAACGTCCAAACCGATGTGGGCGAGCGCCATGACCAGCGAGATTCCGAAGATCAGTGCATATACAAATACGGGAAGCGCCGACAGGTCCGGGTGCCGGGCGAGGCCATTGACCAGGTTGCGGGCGAAAAACCCGAGTACATGACCGGCGGCGATGATGCTCAAGGCCACGAATATGCGCCCGGCAAAACGCCATAAGCCGTCCCACATGACTGTCTGGGGGCCGCCAAGCAAGGAGACGCTCTTGATGACCACGGCCATTATGAGACCCCAGAAGACCAGGAGTTGCAGCGCCCGTATGAACCGGGCGGAAACGACAGGGCCGGCGCGAACCGACTTTCGCTCCGAAACCCGGTTGAGCCAGCTGGATGCCAGGGCCACGCCTTTGCGTAGGATAAAAGCCAGCAGGACACCAGCCAACAAGATGATCACCGCGGCAATTTCGGGATACTGCTCAAGCCAGGAGCTTGTTCCAATGCCATCCATCACATGTTCTCCCTGGGCACATGCCCGTGGTATACCTTGATTAATGATCTAACGATCCCTCGCGCTCCGGGGCGCCATCAGGCCCGGATTACGGTCAGCCTCAATGTCATATAGACGATGTAAGCCAGGACCAGCAATACGCCATTAAAGCGGCTGAGCCGGGCCTTGCCCAGAAAAAAAACGGGGATCAGGACGGCAGCCAGCAGCCAGGATACCGCCAGGTCGAACACTCCGCCGCCCGGCACCGTGATGGAGCCCGCCACGCCGCTCGCGGGAAGCACGATCAGCGAGTTGAAGAGGTTCGAGCCGATGATGTTACCGAGCGCCAGGTCGGACTCCCGGCGCATGGCGGCAATGATGGAGGTCACGAGTTCCGGCATGCTGGTGCCCACGGCCACAACGAACAAGCCAACGATGGCCGTTGAAACGCCCCACTGCCCCGCCAGCGCGACCCCGTTACGAATGGTCATTTCCCCGCCGGTGAACAACAGGGCCAGCCCCAGGGCGAGCAATAACCAGTAGCGCCCGTTGATCCGGCGGGTGGTTACTATCGGATGACTTTCTATTTCAGAAATAAGGGGATCCACGGCCCTCGTTCGCATCACATCCTGAACGCTGATGTAGATGAAAACGCCGAACAGCAGGAACAGCACAAGGGAATCCGAGAGGCTGATACGGGCGGGTGCCCCCTCCAGCACACCGTCCAGGGCCATGATGATGATGATCGAGGTGATCAGCAACAGCAGTGGAACCTCGCGTTTGACCACGGTACCCTGCAGATCGATGGCGCGGAATATGGTCGCCAACCCCAGCACCAGGGCCAAATTACTGATGTTCGACCCGATCACGTTTCCGAAGGCCAGGCCGGTTTCACCCCGAAGCGCTCCCAGGATGTTTACCACCAGTTCTGGCGCACTCGTGCCGAAGGCCACGATGGTCAGGCCCACTATCAGCGGCGAAACGCCGTAACGGGTGGCGACTTGGCTGGCACCGGCTACCAGGGCGGTTCCGCCGGCAATCAGCAAAACAATGCCAAGTGCAATACCGGCGAAAGACAGCAAAACTATCCCTTTCCTCTTGACCGGGTGCGTCCGGGCCGCGCATTTTTTTCGATGAACTGGACCACGAGTCCGGCGACATCCTTCCCTGTCGCCCGCTCGATGCCTTCAAGTCCGGGGCTTGAATTTACTTCCATCACCACCGGGCCGTGATTGGAACGCAACAGGTCGACACCCGCTACATTAAGCCCCATGACGCGCGCCGAGCGAACCGCCGTGGAGCGTTCCTCCGGCGTGATGCGCACCAGTTCAGCAGTTCCGCCCCGGTGCAGGTTGGACCGGAACTCGCCTTCCTTGCCGGTACGTTTCATTGCGGCCACAACCTTGTCACCGATCACAAAGCAGCGGATGTCAGTCCCGCCGGCTTCCTTGATGAATTCCTGCACCATGAAGTTTGCGTTCAGTCCGCGGAACGCTTCGATCACGCTTTCAGCCGCTTTGCGCGTCTCTCCGAGGACCACGCCAACCCCTTGTGTGCCCTCCAACAGCTTGATAACCACTGGTGCGCCGCCAACAAAGTTCAGAAGGTCCTCGGTATCATCGGGAGAGTGCGCAAAGCCCGTGACAGGCAGGCCAATTCCCTTGCGGGCGAGCAATTGCGAAGCTCGTAACTTGTCCCGGGAACGCGTAATGGCAACCGACTCGTTCACCGAGTAAACGCCCATCATCTCGAATTGACGCACCACTGCTGTGCCATAAAAAGAAATCGACGCACCGATACGCGGAATGATCGCATCCACGCCCGTTACTGCCTCGCCCTTGTAGTGAATACTGGGACGCATGCTGGTTATGTTCATGTAACAGCGTTTGTGATTGAGTATGATGGTTTCATGCCCGCGCTCCTTGCCTGACTCGACCAGGCGCCGGGTGGAATACAGCTTGGGATTGGTCGAAAGAACAACTAGTTTCATATCAGGTCTCCAGCAAGTCCGGTTCCACCGCGCGGTGCAGGGCGGGATCGTGAGTGGCAGCAAATTCCTCGACAGCGTGCTCGGCTTTTCCCACGCTTCTGAAATCCGCTATGTGAAAAAGGGCATCCCCTTCGTGCGCAAGCGGCAGTTCGCTACGGCCAATGACGATTCCGTCGAACGGTGCAGCCACGGTTTCGACCTGATCGCCCAGCGGATCGCTGATAAGGGCCAGGGCCGTCTTTTCCGTAACACGGCAGCCAAGTTCGACTTTCCCGGTCACGATGCCGCTGGTCGGGGCGCGAACCCAGCTTGTGGACCGGGCGATGAAGGAGTTGGGGCTGCTCTGCTGCCGCGCCGGCGGCAGCATGCCCAGTGAACGCATTACCCGTACTATGCCACGTATACCGGCACGGATGCTGATTTCGTCGAATCGCAGGGCCTCGCCAGCTTCGTATATGATCACGGGGATCTCATTTTCCGCTGCACTGGCCCGCAGTGAGCCCGGCCGCATGGTTGCATTGACGATGACAGGCGTACCGAAGGCAGTGGCCAGTTTCG
The DNA here is from genome assembly GCA_029287515.1 of Lysobacterales bacterium. GTDB lineage: Bacteria > Pseudomonadota > Gammaproteobacteria > Xanthomonadales > SZUA-36 > JAHEFT01. The sequence goes on along the minus strand of JARFQZ010000179.1, from coordinate 16,587 downwards.
CTGCTTTTTCATCATCCACATTGGCCCTGATCTGCGGCAGGTTGGAACGGTCGATGGCGCCCGTGTGTAAATCGATGCCGAAATCGGATTTCAAAACGATTTCTTTCATGAAGGTGTTGGCCAGCCGGGCAGCGATGGAGCCTTTTGGGCTTCCCGGAAAGGAACGGTTCAGGTCTCGCCGGTCCGGCAGGTAGCGGGACTGGTCTATGAAACCGTGCACGTTTACGATGGGGACGGCCACCAAAGTACCACGCATCGACTTCAGCACTTTCCGACTCAGCAGGCGGCGTATAATTTCCACGCCGTTCAACTCGTCACCGTGAATGGCGGCGGAAATAAACAACACCGGCCCGTCACGCTTTCCGCAAATCACCTTGACCGGCATGGACAGCGATGTCGCCGTGTACAGGTTGGCGATGGGCAGATCGACGTTGACGCGCTGCCCCGGTTTAATCTCGGTCACGCCAATTGTGATGGAACGATTAGCCGTCACGCTTCATTTCCTTGGATTTCACATCCTTTTTCACGCGCTTTTTCCCCACCAGGTAAGAGCGAGCCGGGTTGACTATGGCGCGGTTTTTTATGGCTGTGCGGCCGAGCAGCATTCGGAACAGCATATCGTCGCGCGAAGTCAGCGTGAACTCGGCCGGCCAGCGATGTCGCCCAATCACGACATCCGTACTGATCACCCAGCGTTGCTCCCGATGCCCTCCCGAGTCACTGACCACTCGCTGGTCGAGCACCGGCGCCCGGCACTCGATCACCGTGTCGGTGTCTCGCTGCAAAGGATGGATCTTGAACCGCAACCACTGCCTGCCGCCCTGTTCGTACTCGTTGATTTCAAAGGCATGCAGGGCTGATGTTCGGGCTCCGGTGTCTACCTTGGCCTTGATCTGACCGATGCCGAGTCCGGGCAGGCTAACCCATTCGCGCCACCCCAGGGTGAGTTTTGGATCGTTGCGTTCGGTCAATGCGGGGCCTCTGACTTGAATGGCTTTGAAGGCTCCCATTCTGCCACAGCGTGCAGACAGCGGAGCGACGATCTGCAATGGGCCTGTCATCATCGCCCCGGTAGCGGTGTTTGACCTTTGCCTGTGATGGAAATCAATTTTATTGTGATGATCAAGCCGTAAACTATTAATGATGCAAGGGGCTTGATATATTATTTATTGCTAATATATAGGATCTGCCTCGATATCGAGGACGGCCAGTAAACCGTGGCCATCCGGCGGGGCGCGGAGTCCGCACCATGAAATCGAAACGCGCGCAAATGAAGCAGCTGTTACTGTTGGTCACCGGCCTGGCAATGGCGACGAGCCTCGGTGCAAATCCCGGGCTCGAGGCACTGGAAACAGCGACTGCCAGTTTTGAATCCGCTGCAATCGAGCGCATCTTCGACGGCACCGTGGAGGCCGTTCACCAGGCCACGGTCTCGGCACAGACTGCCGGGCGCATCGCCGAAGTGGGCTACGATGTCGATGATTTTGTCGACGCCGGCTCGGTTTTGGTCCGCTTCACCGACGTGGAACAGAGTACCGCACTGCGCCAGGCCGAAGCACAATTGGTGGAAGCCCGGGCGCGGCTTACCGAGGCTGAAGAAGATTATCGCCGGGCGCAAAACCTTCGGGAACGCGGTCTGGGCTCTCAGCGCGATCTGGACAGTGCGCTGGCCAGCAGGCAATCGGCCGGTGCGAGAGTCACCTCTGCCGAGTCAGCAGTGGAAGCTGCCCGCCAGCAACTGGCTTACACCGTCGTCAAAGCGCCCTACCCGGGAATCGTTACCGAGCGTCACGTGGAAGTGGGAGAATCGGTTTCGCCTGGGCAGCCGCTGATGTCCGGACTGTCACTGGAGCGGCTTCGGGTGGCGACCGACCTGCCGCAGTCAGTGGCCAGTGAGGTTCGCAAAAACCCCTTTGCGGCGCTGAATACCGGGGAGGGACGTGTCGAGGCTGCCGACATTACGCTGTTCCCGATCGCCGACCCCGTCACCAACACTTTCCGGGTGCGGCTGGATTTGCCCGAGGGCCAGTTCGGGCTTTATCCCGGCATGTTCGTCAAGGTCGCTTTCAGGATCGGTGAGGCCGATCGCCTGCTGGTCCCCACCTCCTCGGTTCTGCATCGCAGCGAAGTGACCGCGGTCTACGTGGTGAGCCCGGAGGGCGTGCGGCTGCGGCAGGTCCGGACCGGTCAGTCGTTTGGGGAAAAGACAGAAGTGCTGGCGGGCCTGGCAGCGGGCGAGACCGTGGCCCTTGACCCGGTTCGGGCCGGCATCTTCGCCAAATCCAGTCAGGAATCCGCAAGTGACTGAGCGATTGGGGTTATCAGGGCGGATCGCACGCCAGTTCCAGGACAATGAATTGACGCCGCTGCTGGCCCTGGCGGCCCTGCTGCTTGGTCTGTTCGCCGTATTGATCACGCCGCGCGAAGAAGAGCCGCAGATCAATGTGACCTTCGCCAATGTCTTCGTGCCGTTTCCCGGTGCGGGTTCGGTGGAAGTCGAAAACCTGGTATCCATCCCGATGGAGCAGGTGCTGGCAGAGATCGAAAACGTGGAACATGTCTACTCGGTTTCCCGCCCCGGGATGGCGGTGCTGACAGTGCAGTTCGAAGTCGGCGAAGACCGCACCGTGTCGCTGGTCAGGCTTTACAATGCCATCTATTCCAACCAGGACTGGCGGCCGGCCAATCTCGGCATCGGTCCGCCGCTCGTCAAGCCGAAAGGTATTGACGATGTGCCCATCGTTACCGCAACCCTGTGGACTGAAGATCCGGAGCGGGGCGGCCATGACCTGCTCAAAGTGGCGCATACGCTGGAAGCTGAGCTCAAGCGCGTTCCGGGCACCCGCGACGTGTTCACCATCGGCGGCGCCCAGGATATCGTGCACGTGGAACTGGACCCTGAGCGCATCGCCGGCTTCGGGCTGACGCTGGATGACCTGCGCATGGCCCTCAACGCAGGCAACTCCGTACGCCAGGCTGGCGCGATCGTCTCCGGCGGAGAGGAGATTCCGGTCCAGAGCGGCACCTTCCTGTCCGGCCCGGGCGATGTGGCCGGCCTGGTGGTGGGGGTCTTCGACAACCGCCCGGTTTTCCTGGGCGACATTGCCACTGTCAAGGCCGGGAGCGATCAGCCGGAACAGTACAGCTGGTTCGCCGCCGGTCCCTCGCACGGGAAAGCCGGGCACGCCCGTGTAGCGTGGGCGCCCGCCGTGACGCTGGCAGTCGCCAAGAAGCCAGGCACTAACGCCACGCGCATCAGCAACAGCGTGATCGAACGCCTCGAGCATCTGAAAGCCACGCACATCCCGGAGGGCGTCGAAATCACCATTACCAGGAACTATGGGCAGACCGCCAATGACAAGGCATTGAAACTCATCAGCAAGCTGGCGTTCGCCACCGGCTCGGTCATCCTGCTGGTGCTGCTCACGCTGGGCTGGCGCGAGGCGATCATTGTCGGCGCCGCCGTGATTGTCACGCTGATGGTGACGCTGTTCGCGTCCTGGGCCTGGGGATTCACGATCAACAGGGTGTCCCTGTTCGCCCTGATATTTTCCATCGGCATCCTTGTCGATGACGCCATCGTGGTGGTCGAAAACATCCACCGCCACCGGGGCATGAAGTCCGGCCCGCTGGGCGGCCTGATACCGGGCGCTGTGGATGAAGTCGGCGGTCCCACGATACTCGCGACCTTCACGGTGATCGCAGCCCTGTTGCCGATGGCGTTTGTGACCGGCCTGATGGGCCCCTACATGAGTCCGATTCCTATCAACGCGTCCATCGGCATGCTGTTCTCACTGGCCATCGCGCTGGTGCTGACCCCCTGGATGAGCAACCGGTTGCTGGCCAGCCAGCCGGCGCATTCGGCCGGTGACGACAAAGGCGGTGCGCTGCACCCGTTTTTCAGGCGGCTGATGACACCGTTTCTGCGAAGGTCAGCCGGGCGCCGCGCGCGCGCCCTGTTGTATACCGGCCTGCTCGCCCTGATCGGACTTGCAGTGGGGCTGGTGATGATCCAGGCCGTGGTTCTCAAAATGCTGCCTTTCGACAACAAGTCAGAGTTCCAGGTCGTTGTGGATACGCCCGAGGGTACGCCGGTGGAGAATACGGCGGCATTACTGGACGAACTGGCCCGCATCATCGAAACGGTTCCCGAGGTCACGAACTACCAGGTGTATGCCGGCACCGCGGCTCCCATCAATTTCAACGGCCTGGTGCGCCAGTATTACCTGCGCAGTGACAGCAACATGGGCGATATCCAGGTAAACCTGCTGGACAGGCATGAGCGCGACCGTTCCAGCCATGAAATTGCCGGCGGGGTCCGGGATGCGCTGGCTACCGCCGGGGAAAGCTACGGTGCTTCGGTAAAGGTCGTCGAGGTGCCACCCGGTCCGCCCGTGATGTCTCCCATCGTCGCTGAAATCTATGGCCCGGATTACGAAGAGCAGAAATTGCTGGCCAGGCAGATTGAAGCGATATATAGGGAAACTCCCGATATCGTCGACATAGACATCACGGTCGAGGCCGACGCCAGGCGTTACATCATAGAGGTCGACCGGCAACTGGCGGCTCTGCTGGGGGTTTCCCAGCAACAGGTCAGCACCGCGGTGGCCCTGGCCCTGGGCGGTGAAGATGTGACTTACATTCACCAGGCCCGCGAGAAGGAACCGATCCCCGTGCGCCTGGAAGCGCCGGTGGCCAACAAGGCAGACCTGCAGAGCCTGCTGGCGCTGAAGGTGCGCAGCCGCGAGGGCGTGCCGGTACCCATATCCGAGTTCGCCCAAGTGACCGAAGCGCCCTGGGACGACGCCATCATCCACAAGGACCTGCTCCCCGTGGTGTTCGTCAACGGCGACATGGCGGGTAAACTGGACAGCCCGCTTTACGGCATGTTCGAACTGTCCGGACGGATCGATGAACTCGACTATGCGGGCGAGGGCGTTGAGCAGCGCTACATCAGCCAACCTGAAAACCCTTATAACTTTTCGCTGAAATGGGACGGCGAATGGCAGGTCACTTACGAGACCTTCCGTGACATGGGTATCGCTTACGCGGTAGGCCTGGTGCTGATTTTCCTGCTGGTCGTCGGCCAGTTCCGGTCCTACCTGCTGCCGCTGATCATCATGGCGCCCATACCGCTGACGGTGATCGGCGTGATGCCGGGCCATGCGCTGCTTGGCGCCCAGTTCACCGCCACTTCGATGATCGGCATGATCGCGCTGGCCGGGATCATCGTGCGCAACTCCATTCTGCTGGTGGACTTTATCCAGCAGGAACGGGCGGCGGGCGCCGCGCTGGAAGATGCGGTTGTCTCGGCGGCAGCAGTACGCGCCAAACCGATCATCCTGACTGCGCTGGCCGCCATGATGGGCGCTTTTTTCATTCTCGACGACCCGATCTTCAACGGCCTGGCCATCGCGCTGATTTTCGGCATCCTGGTCTCGACCCTGCTGACGCTTCTGGTGATACCGGTGTTGCTGTACAGTTTTCGTTATAAAAAACAGTCACCTGTTTCCAACGAATCCTCGCCGGCCGCCTGACGAAGGCTGGCAAGCCGGGCACTGTTTGGAAACTGGAAGCGAGGAAAGAGCACCTGGGCAATGAGCTGAAATTTTGTCGTCCGACCCTGATCCCGGACCTTATGAAACCGGCAGCTTACCCTCACCCGGTGGAACGGGTTCGCCTGGTCGAGACGCATATTTCCTGGGTGCTGCTGACCGGCAGTTTTGCCTACAAGATCAAGAAGCCCGTCAACCTGGGATTCCTGGACTTCTCCTCGCTCGAAGACCGCAGGCATTTCTGCGAGGAGGAAGTCCGGATCAACCGGCGCACCGCGGCCGACCTGTATCTAGGCGTCGTGCCGATCGGCCAGACGCCGCATGGGCCGCGGTTCGGGGCTGAGCCGCCGGTCGAATTTGCGGTCCGCATGCGTCAATTTCCCCACGAGGCGAGATTGGACCGCTGCCTGCAGGGCGGCCGCCTGGGTGTCGAGAATACGAGGCAGCTTGCGCAATCGATTGCCGGGTTCCACATGACGTTGCCTCCCCGCCTCGACAGCGACCCCGATTTTGAGGTCGAGCGCGCCGTCCGGCCGGCACGCAACAATTTCAAACATCTCGACCCCCAGGTTTTCGGCGACGAGGCGCAACAGCGGCTGGCGGTGATCGAGGCATGGACCCTGGCCCAGGCAAGCGCACTGGCGCCGGTGTTCGAGGCACGGGCGCGCTCCGGCGCCGTTCGGGAATGTCATGGCGATCTGCACCTTGAAAACCTGTTGATGCTCGACGGCCGGTTCGTGCCTTACGATGCCATCGAGTTCAACCCCAATCTGCGTTGGATCGACATCGCAAACGACATCGCATTCCTGGCCATGGATTTGCTGGCGCGCGGGCGTTCCGACCTGGCTTTCACGCTGCTTGGCGCCTGGCTGGAAGCGAATGGTGATTACGATAGCCTGGAAGTCATGCGATTCTACCTGGTATACCGCAGCATGGTTCGTGCAGTGGTCTCGGCTATACGTGCAGGCCAGGCCGTCGAGACAACGGCAGGCTCCGCGCGACCCGGTGCTGAACGGTACATTCAGATCGCCGCAGACCTGGTCGACACACCGACGCCCAGGCTGATACTGATGCATGGCTTCTCAGGATCGGGTAAGACCTGGCTCAGCGACCGGCTGGTGCCGGGTGTTCCCGCTCTCCGGGTTCGCAGCGACCTGGAACGCAAGCGTCCGCAAGCCGGCACTGGCGTAAAGTCAAAAACGGAAGGGGTCGGTCTCGGCAGGTATCGCGCGGACGAAATCGACAGGACTTATGGCCGTCTGGCCGATCATTGCCGCACGGGGCTGCAGGCGGGGTTCAACATGATTGCCGATGCCACATTTTTGCAAAAGCGGCATCGCCAGTGGTTTGTCGACCTTGCCCGATCGCTGGGTTCGCAATGCTGGCTGCTGGACTGCACGGCGCCGGAAGAGGTGCTCCGGGACCGGATCCGACGCCGGGCCGAAACACGGGATGATGCCTCCGACGCCGACCAGGCCGTACTGGAACATCAGCTGAGTCACTACGACCCGGTGACGGAAGCTGAAGGCATGACCGTGGTCACGCTGCAGCATGACAGCGACCCCGACCAGGTTCTCCAGGACATCCTTGAGAGACGGAATATCAACTGAATCATCGTCACTGAGCGCCGCAGCCGGCTAACCACCCAGGCCGGCACCAGGACCCGGCCCGGGGTTTTGGTTTATCATCGCCACCTCACCCTCACACGAATATTGCCACCATGCCAAGAAAATTCACGTTGTTCCTGACGATTGCCCTGTTTCTGAATCTCAATGTATCGCTGGCTGAAGAGACAGCCGCTCACGAAAAATGGGATGTCGGCAAAATTCCCGGCGAAGCGAAAACAATCAACATCGATACCCGCAGCGGTACCTGGATGAGCCTGGATGTCAGCCCGGATGGCAAGACCATCGCGTTTGACCTGCTGGGCGATATCTACCTGCTGCCGATCAGCGGCGGTAAAGCCAAATCGATCGACAGCGGGCTGGCCTGGTCGATGCAGCCGCGCTTCTCGCCCGACGGCTCGGAAATCGCTTTTATAAGCGATGCCGGCGGTGGTGACAACATCTGGATCATGCAGGCAGACGGCGGTGGTGCGAAGCAGGTAACCAAAGAAGATTTCCGCCTGCTGAACAACCCGTACTGGTCACCCGACGGTCAGTACCTGGCCGCCAGAAAACACTACACCACGACACGCTCCCTCGGCACCGGGGAAATCTGGCTGTATCATCGCGGCGGCGGCAGTGGTGTTCCGGTGGTGGAGAAACCCAGTGAGAAACACCAGAAAGAGCTGGGTGAGCCGGCCTTCTCACCGGATGGTCGCTACATCTACTTCAGCCTGGATAAAACACCGGGCGGTACATTCATTTACGCACAGGATTCCAACGGCGAGGTGTTCGAGATACGCCGTCATGACCTGGAAACCGGTGAAACCCGGAGTTTCGTGAGTGGCGCAGGCGGCTCGGTCAGGCCAACCCCGTCACCCGATGGCCAGTCATTGGCGTTCGTCCGCCGGATTAGGGGCGAAAGCGCATTGTTCGTCAAAGACCTGACAAGCGGGGTTGAAACTCCCGTATTTACCGGGCTCGACCAGGATCTGCAGGAAATCTGGGCAATACACGGGACTTATCCCAACATGGACTGGACGCCGGACTCGAAAAGTATCGTGTTCTGGGCAGGGGGCAAGATCAAACGTGTCGAAGTTGCGAGCAAGCAGGTATCAGACATTGAATTTCATGTTGAGGACAGCCGCACGGTCTATGCGCCCCCGAGGCCTGCCGTCGATGTAGCACCCGCTGAGTTTGATACCCGGATGGTCCGTAACGCCGCGGTTGCACCCGATGGTTCAACCATCGTGTTCGAGTCGGCCGGCCGGCTGTACAGGCGCGATCTGCCGGACGGGCGCCCGGTGCGTCTGACCGGCGACGAAGGCAGGCATTTTGAATACGATCCATCATGGTCGCGCGACGGTAAGAGCATCGTATTCGTGACCTGGAGCGATGACAGCCTGGGCCAGGTTCACAGCGTTCGGGCACGTGGCGGCGTCAGCAAGCAGTTGACCCGCAATCCGGGCCATTATCACGGTCCGCGCTACTCGCCCGACGGCCAGTCGATCGTGTTCGCGGTAACCCAGGGCGGCCGGCTGACCTCGCCGGACTGGGCCATCGAGACGGGTGTGTTCAGCATGCCGTCCGGGGGCCTTGAGAAAGGTGAGCGTGCTCGGCACGTCACCGACAATGGCGGCAATCCGCACTTCGGTGCGAGCAATGACCGCCTGTTCGTGACCCGCAAGGCCGAGTCCGGGGACGGCCGGGCCCTGGTCAGTGTCAACCTGGATGGTGAAGCAGTCCGGACTCACGCCACGGGTGAGTTGGTCAGCCGGTATGAAGTGGCTCCTGATGGCCGGCACCTGGCTTTCCGGGAAAACTACAACGTCTATGCGGTGCCGATGCCACCGGGCGGGAACCCGGTAAAACTGTCGACAACCGTGAAAAGCATACCCATGGTCAGGGCCAGTGGCGATGGCGGTAATTTTCCGGGTTGGTCGGACGGTGGTGACAGGCTGAACTGGACGCTTGGCCCAACCGCGTTCAGCGCCGGCGTGGACGAATTATTCGGGGCAGGCGATGACGACGACGGCGGATACTCGCCACCCACCGAAGGGTATTCGCTGTCATTGCGCCTGCGGTCGGACCTGCCGGAAGGAAAGGTCGCGCTGACCGGCGCACGCCTGGTCACCATGGCCGGTGAAGATGGCGGAGTAATAGAGAATGGCGTGGTCGTGATCGAGGGCAACCGCATCACGGTGGTCGGTGGCGAAAACACCAGCATCCCTGCCGATGCAAAGGTTGTCGACGTCAGTGGCAAGACGATCATTCCCGGAATAATCGACGCCCACGCACACGGCTCGGCCGGTGTTGGTTTCATCCCGCAACAGAACTGGATGGCCTACGCCACCCTGGCGCTGGGCGTGACCACGGTTCACGACCCATCCAACGATGCACGGGAAATATTCGCGGCCGCCGAAATGCAGCGCACCGGGCAGATTCTTGCGCCGCGTATTTTCTCCACGGGTGACATCATTTACGGGGCCAGGTCCACTCGTCTTGCCCGGATCAACTCGCTGGAGGATGCCCGTCGCCATGTCCGGCGTCTTAAAGCGCAGGGTGCCGGCAGCGTCAAGAACTACAATCAGCCGCGCCGTGATCAGCGCCAGATGGTCGCTGTCGCTGCCCGCGAAGAAGGCATGCTTGTGGTCGCCGAGGGCGGGTCCCTGATTCACATGGACATGTCGATGGTCGCTGACGGTAACAGCACGATCGAGCATAACCTGCCACAGTCGATGTTGTACGACGACGTACTGCAGTTCTGGGGCCAGACCAGCGTCGCTTATACACCCACCCTGGTAGTGACCTTCGGCGGAATGAGTGCGGAAGATTACTGGTACCAGGAATCCAACGTGTGGGAACACGAGATCTTGAGCCGCTTCGTGCCGCCGCACATCCTGCAACCCCGCTCAGTTCGCCGCATCACGGCGCCCTACGATGATTTTCATCACGTGGCCAGCGCGCGCACGGCGAAGTTGCTGTCCGGGCAGGGTGTCATGGTCAGCATTGGCGCCCACGGCCAACGCGAAGGCCTGGCCAGTCACTGGGAAATCTGGAGTTTTGCCCAGGGTGGCATGTCCCCCATCGAGGCGCTGAAGGCAGCGACCATCACGCCGGCTCGCGCACTGGGCTACGAGGCCGACCTGGGCAGCCTGGAATCCGGCAAGCTGGCGGATTTGGTTGTCATCGATGCCGACATACTCGCGGATATCTACCAGACCGACAAAGTTTCAATGGTCATGCTGAACGGGCGTCTTTACGAGGCAAAAACGCTGAATGAGACAGTCACCGGCAGTCGCAAGACCCAGCCATTCTATTGGCAGTGAAAAACCGCACCGGCGTACGGCGGCACATTCAGCAGCACGAAGAATAACAGGCTGAGCGTAAGCGCAAGCCCCAGGGCGTAAACGATGCAGTACGCCCAGGACTCCCGGGTGTGGCCGCGCAAAAAAGCCAGTGAGAACAGGGCTGAACCGGCTACAAGGCCGAGTCCCCAGACGACGAACGCAAGCAACGAGACCCAGAACACGGCCCTGAAAAACATGATGCGCCTGTCTGGTTGTGCTCCGGTGGCCAGGTCGGGGTCATGCGGGTCTTGATCTGTTCCATTGAGAGCTGCTTCTTTTCGGCTGGCTATAAGGTCAAGTAAAAACTGCAGCGCCAGCAGGCCCAGGGAGCCTGAAATTACAGCCAGGGGAATCAGCGCGGCCGTTCGGCTGAGAGAGAACGAGTCAACGAGCATCCAGGCGCAGAAAAGCAGCATAGACAGTGTGAATGCGGTCCTTACGACGCCCGTGGCCGGTTTCATCGCGAAACGCTCCTGATCGCTCTCAACCGCCCCAGGAATGGCGGAAGCGCCAGGTTCAAACCGGTCAATGCCAGCAGAATCAACACCACGGGACGGGACAGGAACTCAATGCGGCCCAATTCCTGCAACTGCAGGGTCAGGTGCAGGTTATATTCAAACAGCGGAGCCAGTGTGAATGCGATCACCAGCGGGATACGCGGCCAACCGTAGCGCTTCATCAGGAAGCCGAGCACACCGAATACGACCGCACACAACAGGTCTGCGACCATTCCGCGATACTGGATTGCACCCACGGCGGCCAATACCAGGATCAGGGGCAGTATGCGCCCGGTGCGAATCGTGCTCAGTCGCGCCATTGGACTGACCAGTGACAGGCCCAGCAGGGATGTGAGCCAGTTGGAAAGAAACAACGACCATAACAGCGCAAATACCAGCGAAAGGTTTCCGGTCAGCATTTCCCGTCCGGGAACCAGGCCATGCAGCATCATGACCCCGAGGAATATCGCGGTGCCACTGCCACCCGGAATGCCCAGGGCCAGGGTCGGTATGAGGGCTCCGCCGTCTTTTGCATCGTTGGCGGCTTCCGGGGCAATGACTCCCCGGATGTCACCATGGCCGAAATTGGCGTTATCCCGCGCAGTCTGGCTGGCATGACCATAAGCGATAAATCCAGCGACAGAACTGCCGATTCCCGGAATGGCGCCAATGACGGTTCCGATGGCTGAACTCCTGAGAAACAGGAAAAAGTGGCTGAACACCGAGCGTATGCCTTCGCTGACGCTGCCATGAAGCTCCGAGGCGGTTCTCTTTCCTGAAAGCGTAATCCTCTTGCTGACGATAAGGTCGATTACTTCTGCCAGGGCGAACAGGCCGAGAAGCACAGGTACGAGGCTCAGACCGTCGCCCAGGTAGTCGATTCCAGCCGCGAATCTCGGCTCTGCGGTGCGCGGATCATATCCGATAAAGGCCAGTTGTAGCCCCAGGCCCGCTGCAGCCAGGCCCTTGATCATTGAATTTCCGCACAACGCGGCGAGCGTGGTCAGGCCCCAGATAGCGAGCATCAGATACTCTGGCGGCCCGAGAGCGATCGCCGCCTCGCGCATGAATGGAATGAGGACAATCAGCATGATGATTCCGATTGTGGACCCCAGCGCGGACGCTGCCGCTGCCGCTCCGATGGCGGTCTTTGCCTTGCCTTGCTGTGTCAATGGATAGCCGTCCAGCAAAGTAACGGAGTTTGAAGCCTTGCCGGGAATATTGAACAGGATGGCAGTGATGGAGCCCATGAATGTGGCGCCACCGAGGAATGCGCCAAAGATCAGTACAACCGGCAAGGGCTCCCACGGATAGGTCAGCGGAATGGCCAGCGCCATGAGGCTTGAACTGTTTAGGCCCGGTGAGGCCGAGAAAATCATCGCCAGCAGTGTACCGGCCAGCGGATAGACGATGTAGGGCCAGGAGAAAACCATGGCGAACCCTTCGTACGCAGCTGTCAGAACGGCTGAGTCCATGTCAGCGGGGCCTCATTTTCGGACCTGCTCAATCTGTTTTTGAACCAGGCGATTGAATTCTGCAAGCGATTCCCGGCTGGCTTCCAGGTTGGACAGCGCGGATTCGGCGTCCGCAGCATCAATCGTCAGGCCGGCTTTGCTGGCCGCGTTCAGGAACTCCTCGCTGGTCAGCATACTCATCAGCTGGGCTTGCAGGCAGTCACCCAACGGTTGCGGTAATTTCCCCGGTGCAACGACCAGCCGGCCAGCAGACACGATGGCCGACAGGGCTGCGGCCTTCCGGACTGCTTCTTGCACTGGCCTCTGGTTTTTCATGGCGGTTTTCGCGGCCAATCCGGAAGGACCGCCCAGCATGGTCACCGGGCCGGCTGCCCCTGCGCCGGTACCCGTGACGTCGAGCAACGGCAGTAACTCGCCCGAGTCGACATAAGGGCGGACGGAGTCGAAGTTCTGGATAATCAGGTCGATTTCGCCTCGAATCAGCGCCAGGACACGATTGGTGTTGCCGACGTAGCCGGTCACTGTTACAAAGTCCAGGTCGATGAGGGAGGCCGTGATCGGCAGCGCCAGGAAACTCGCCGAACCCACATCGCGAATACCGGCGATCACCGGGTTTCGGGTCGAATGTTCGACCAGGTCGTGTATGTTTTCAAAGCCGGAATCCCGGCCGGTGAATACAAACATACGATTACTGACGACCTTCGCCAGGACGGTGAAGTCCCTTGATGGGTCAGGCACCTGGACTTGCCTGGTTGCAGCGGCAGCCAGCAACCCCGACGCATTGATCACGCCGAGGGTCCTGGCGTCGGGACCGGCATCGCGGATGGCCATCGCACCCACGATTCCCCCGGCCTCCGGCCGGTTGTCGATGACTATATTCGCTTTCAATCGCTGTTCGAGGAACGGCTGGATCAGGCGCGAGTAACGGTCGTATCCGCCACCCGCGCGGCTGGGCACGATCCAGCGAATGCGCTCCCCCTGCAATTCGGTGCAAACGGAATCCGATGCCGTCACACCGCTGGACAGCCCCTGGCCCAACAGGATAACGGTCAGCAGGATCCAGCCCATGGGCCGCCCGGTCACAGCCCGGACCGCCGGAGTTGGCCCAGCTCGTAGCGCAGGACGGCCCAGGATTTCAGAATGAACACCATTGGATCACTCAGGGCGTAGCGGAACTGCGGCATAAAGGCCTTCTGGTGAGGCCCGAAATAATCCTTCCGGAGGATATTCAGCATCCTGAAAAACCCTGTCGGTTCACTGTCCGGGTCGGTGGACCCGCGACCAAACAGTTTCATGATGCGAAATGCGACGCTGTCCGTCAGTACGAATAACAGCCCGATGAAATCCTCGAAAGGCTCGAGCAACAGGGCCTTCGACGGGTAGTCGCGGACCGGCTCCACCGGCTCTCCCTGGTAACTGCGCCACTGCATCAACGGCGTGTCGATGCCCATCTCGGTGCTGTACCAGGTGTGGGACCCCAGCCGGGGATTGATCTCCATCAGTTTCAGAGAGCCGTCGCGCGAATCGATCTTGGTCTGTACGGTCAATCCGCCGTGCCAGCCAAGCGGCCGGATGAGTTCTACGACACGATCCCTCATTTCGTGCTCGTGATTGAAGATCACCGCTGCAGACGAGTTTCGGTATACCCGGTGCGACGTCCTGAGGACCTTAGGCGCGATCAGGCTGAGAACCTCGTGGTTCCGGCCGATCATTATGTAAAAGTTCTGCTTCTGGTGGCCTGGGATGTACTCCTGCAGGATCAGGTCGCGGTGCTTGTCGGAAAGCTCTTCCGCAACAGGCGCAAGGTCTTCGTGGCGACGGACAACGGCCATACCGCGACTGCGTGCCGAGGCGGTGGGCCGGATGACCCAGGGCGGCTCGATTCGCTCAGCCAGTTCATGAAGATCGTGCTCATCAAGCCGGAAAGTGGCTGGGTGCGGAAATCCGGTTTTCGCGGCGAGTTCGAGCTGGTTAAATTTGTCCAGCAAAATACTCACCGTTTCGAATTCAGGGGCCAGGATAGAGACGCCCAGTTGCGCAAGCCGTTCCCGGTTCTTGGTCAGGATATATACCTGTGGGTCATAAGAAGGGAAAATCGTGTCGATCCGGTCCCGTTCACAAATCGCCATGATGTCGCGGATGTATTGTTCTTCGCGCGTGGTGTTTTCCTTCTGGATGATGCCGGCAGCCCAGTCTTCCTCGGGGCTGGTGACCACGTAGCTGCGATCGACCAGCCTGGAAGCGGCAGCCGCCGCCGTTTGCGCGGTCAACCAGCTCGAGCCGTACTTGGTTGCCGAGATCCACTCGGCATATGGCCGCAGGCTGCGAATGATTGCATAGGCCTGGCCGGTGCGGGTATTGGTGATGAGCAGACGCATAGGCGGATTCCTGGTCAGAAGGCAGCTGCAACGCCGACGACGAAGGCTCGCCCTTCACGTGGATAACCGATGCGGTGCACGTAATCGGCGTCGAACAGGTTGCTGATCGAAATGTAGCCGTCGAAACGGGCTGTAAATGTCTTGTTCAGCTTCAGATTACCGACGAAGTAGTTATCCACTTCGGTGTAAACACCGTCCGGATCAAGGTCGTACAGGCCGGAAACATAGATACCGTTTGTGGTCAGCAGCCATTGCCCGGGGAACTGGTACCGAAATTCAGCCAGGCCGGTGTGTTTGGGGCGGCTGCGCAGCTGGCGATTGCTCCCGTCCCCGAGTGTTTCTTCGGCATCGACATAGGTGTAACCCGCGCGAAGAAATACCCTGTCGTTTATCCATCCACCGCTGGAGAGTTCAACGCCTTTGAGCGTAACCCGGTCCAGGTTCTGGTAGGTCGACCTGCGGTTTGGCCGTTCGATCAGGCCGTCTATGTCGCTGCGAAAAACGGCGAAATCACTGGACCAGGCGCCGCTGTGTTGGTATCTGAACCCAATTTCGTAATTTTGCGCTTCCTGTTCGTGCAGATCCGGGTTTCCATACCGGTCGCGGTACAGTTCACGCAGTTTCGGAAAGCGCGTGCGCTGGGCAGCGGAGGCATGCAGGGAAAGCTGCTCGGTTGCCTGCCAGGCGACAGCAATCTGTGGATTGAGAGCGCTTGTGCTCTTGTTCAGCAAGGTTTGGTCGAAGTAGGTATAGATAAGGCCGGCTGCAAGTGACAGCTTGTCGGTCATCCAGAATTCGTCTTCCGCCGCCAGGGTCCAGGTCGTAATCTCGGCCCGGTTACCTTTTTCAAGCTCACCCTCGCCTTTGAACACATCCTTCTGACCCCCACCGGTCAGGATAATGGTGTTTCTGTCAGAGGTTTCGATAACCGAGTACAGTTTTCCGCCCCAGGAATAATCCTCCGCGACCTCAACTTCGTCAATCTCTGAGAAACTACTGTCCGTGAAGATGCTCAATTCGCTGTCGTAGCTGTTGTAGTAGAGCTTCAGCGAAAGGGGAATCGAACGGAAATGGTTGGACAGGCCCAAGGTCAGTCGTTCGGAGTCGGTGAGGCGCTCATAATCCGGATCATCTACGCCTGTCTCGACCGGAAGTCCTTTTTCAGCGTCGGAATAGTTGACGAACAACGCGGTATCGCCCAGAAATTCGCTGTTCCCCTCGAGCCGCATGAACAGGCTGTTTCGCTTGAAGTCGCTGTTAACCCGTTTGTCATCCGGTTGATTCAGTTCCGGTGCGTAGTCGTCGGACAGCGAGAAATCATCAGCCTGCTGATGGCTGGCAGAAACGGAATATCCGAAATTTTCTGAGCCGCCGTTCGCATATGCGCGGAAAAGCCGTCTTTCGTTCGAACCGAGTTCGGCGCGGCCGCCGATTGAACGGCCGGTCAAACCGGTCGCAGGAATGACATCGACGACCCCCCCCATTCCGTTGGTTCCGTAAATGACGGACGGGGCGCTTTTCATGACCTTGATGGTAGAAACGGACTGCAGGGAGATCTCGTTGAGATCTATGGTGCCTTCAAAACCAGAGGCAACCGGAATGCCATCGTACAACACCAGGACATCACGGTCCCGGAAGCCCCTGATCCAGGCACGGGAGTCGGCTGAACTGCCACCCACCTGGACATTGACGCCAGGGACCCAGGTCAGTGCATCACCGGCCGTCGGT
>JARFQZ010000136.1 GCA_029287515.1 Lysobacterales bacterium | reverse complement strand
CATCAGCTCGATATTGCCGTGGTCTGCTGTGACCAGCATTTCTCCGCCGGTTGCATCGATGGCCGTGCGCACTTCAGCGAGGCAACGATCGACTGCGACCACGGCCTTCAGCGCAGCGTCCATTTTTCCGGTATGCCCCACCATGTCCGGATTGGCTACATTGCAGACGATGACATCGAACGCCCCCGAGTAAATCGCAGCGACCAGTTTTTCTGTCAGTTCAACAGAACTCATTTCCGGTTTCAGATCATAAGTGGCCACGTCCGGCGATGGAATCAGAATCCTCTCCTCGAGCGGAAATTTGCTTTCCTCGCCGCCGTTGAAGAAGAAAGTCACGTGAGCGTATTTCTCTGTTTCCGCAATTCTGAGCTGGCGAAGACCGGCGTTCGCGAGTTCTTCGCCGAACAGTCGGGGCAGGGATGAAGGAGGGAAGGCGACCGATACCGGCAGGTCCGCCCTGTATTCAGTCATGCATACGAAATCGGCCAGCTTGATTTTCGTCCGATCAAAACCGTCAAAAGGGTCGTTAACGAATGCCATGGTCAGTTCACGGGCCCTGTCTGCCCGGAAGTTGATGAAGATGACGACATCACCGTCCCTGATGCCGGCCGGCTGCCCGATGACCGTCGGTTTGACGAATTCGTCGTTCTCATCGCGGGCATAAGCCTGACTCAGGGCATCGGCTGCGGTGGCTTCCCGCCAGGGAGAGTCTGCCAGCGCGACGGCATCATAGGCCATCTTGACTCGGTCCCAGCGATTGTCCCGGTCCATGGCGTAATAGCGGCCACTGATCGTTGCGAAACCGCCCCCCGGGATTGCATCCAGAGTTGCCTGCATCCGGTCAATGGACGACGCCGCGCTGCGCGGGGGCGTGTCGCGCCCGTCGAGGAAACCGTGAACGGCGATGGATTCTGCACCACGCTTTGCCGCCAGTTCCACGGTGGCTATGAAATGATCGTCATGGCTGTGTACACCGCCCGGTGACAGTAAACCCATGATGTGAACCGCTGCCCGGTTGGCGATAGCGGCATCAATTGCAGAACAGAGTTGGGGGTTTTCGCTGAAGCTGCCGTCATCAATGGCTTTCGTGATCCGGCTGAAGTCCTGGTAAACGATCCGCCCCGCGCCGATGTTCATGTGACCCACTTCGGAATTGCCCATCTGCCCGTCCGGCAGTCCGACTGCTTCACCCGAGGTTTCGATCAGCGTGCGGGGATCATTCAGCCACATTTCGTCCCAGCAGGGCGTATCTGCGATTGCAATTGCATTGTTCTCAGACTCCTCCCTGTATCCCCACCCGTCGAGGATCATCAGAAGGAGAGGCCCGTGTTTGGTTTGTTCGTTCATTTCACTCATTACCCACTTGCAATTTGATCGCTTTGACTCCAGATGTGACAGGCCCACAGGCGGATGCCTGCATTCTTCATTGAATGCCGTTCATCCGGCGGCTGTGGGTTAATATTTATTATTTCACAAAAGAGATTACAGGATGGAGCAGGTATTCGAATTTGCGGGTAATAATTTACTCCTCGTAGGTGGCTTTGTCGCGGTGCTCGGTTTGCTGGCCTGGACGGAGATCATGCGCAAAGTGCAGGGCTTGACCGAATTGACGCCGGCACAGGCGGTGGCGTGGATCAATGATCCTTCCGCTGTCGTGATTGACATATCGTCCGTGGCAGATTTCAACAAGGGTCATATTGTAAATGCCCGGAACCTGCAGGCTTCCCGCCTTGCCAAACCCGACGCTGAAATCGAGAAGCTTAAGGACAACAAGCTGCTGGTGGTCTGCCGTTCTGGCCAGACTGCTGTTGCCGCAGCCGCTAACCTGAAAAAAATGGGCGCCGGCGAAGTAGCCGTGCTGAAAGGCGGAATGGCCCAGTGGCGAAGTGACCAGTTCCCGGTCACCAGCAAATAGTGAGATAATTGCCTATTTCCCGCCGCCCGAAGGTGAGCGGCCCAACTTAGAAGAGTGATAGAACCATGGCGGAAGAACAGAACCCCGATCCGGTAATGATGCCGGAAGAAAACCCATCAGCACAGTTTCAGATTCAGAAGTTGTACACCAAGGATGTCTCCTTTGAGCTTCCGAACGCACCGCAGGTGTTTCAGGAAGAGGGCCAGGCAGATGTGAAAATGAGCCTGGCGCAGCGCGTGGAAGACCTTGGCAACGATCTTCATGAAGTTGTCCTCACCGTTACCGTTACTGCAACGGTTGACGAGAAAACGGCTTACCTCGCCGAAGTGGCGCAAGCCGGTATTTTCCTGATGACCAACTTCAACGAACAGACCGCCCATGCGGTCATGAACACGATGTGTCCAGGCACCTTGTTCCCGTACGCCCGCCAGATGATTTCGACCCTGGTGGGTGAGGGTGGGTTCCCTCCGTTGGTTCTGCAGCCGGTAAATTTTGAGCAACTGTACGCCCAGCGCATGCAGCAGATGATGGAAGAACAGAAGAACGCTGCTGGCCAGGGAAATGGGGAAGCAGACGTCACCGAGTTTACTTCAAACGAGTGAGCCAAAAACCCGTGTTTGCAGTCCTGGGAGCCGGGTCGTGGGGAACTGCTCTTGCGATGCAGCTGACCCGATCGGGCACCCCCGCGATTTTGTGGGACTGGGACCGCGAACATATCGAATCCATAGGCGAGCACCGCTGCAACAGGCAGTTTCTGCCGGACCATCCACTGCCGGACACATTGGCGGTGGAGCCGGATCTCGAATCTGCCGTGCGCGGTGCAGATGAAATACTGATCGTTGTCCCGTCACATGCGTTCGCAGGAATCCTGGAACAGATCTCGCCCTGGCTGAAGCCGGGGCAGGGGATTTCCTGGGCCTGCAAGGGGCTGGAACCCGGTACCGGCAAGTTCCTGCATGAACCGGCGCAGGCGCTGTTTGGTAATGAACGCCCCCTTGCCGTTGTGACCGGCCCCTCCTTTGCCAAAGAGGTGGCGGCCAATCTGCCTACGGCGGTAACCGTGGCGGGAACGCACCCGGAATATTGCGAAAGAATTGCCCGGGCCCTGCATGGCGGAAACTTCAGAGCCTATACCAGTGACGATATTATCGGTGCGGAACTGGGCGGCTCGGTCAAGAACGTTCTGGCCATCGCGACCGGTATCTGCGACGGAATGTCCCTGGGAGACAACGCTCGGGCAGCGCTGGTGACAAGAGGCCTTGCGGAAATGATGCGCCTGGGCCGGGTGCTCGGGGCAAGGGAACAGACATTGACCGGGCTTACCGGCATGGGCGACCTGGTTCTGACCTGTACCGGGGACCTGTCACGCAACCGCAGGCTGGGCCTGGCGCTTGGCGCCGGTAAAAGCGTCGAGCAGGCACTGGAAGAAATAGGCCAGGTCGTCGAGGGGATCAAAACAGCGGAGGAAGTGTGGAGGCTTTCACGCAGACACGGTGTTGAAATGCCGATTGCCGAACAGGTATACGGCATTTTATACGAGGGCCGAAATCCCAAAGAATGTGTCCGTGACCTGCTTTCACGCGAGCAGAAACACGAGTCCGTTTAAAGAGTCTCGCTTCCCTGCTCCCACGGCTACGCCGCGGAAGGCGGCCGCGCTCAACTGCAATTGTTGGGTTCGCCTCTGGCTTTAGCCAACCGGCTCACATTTCTGAGTCTCGCACTTCCCCCTTTGCCCGCGCTTCCCTGCTCCCGGGGCCATTTAGCTCAATTGTGGAAAGTCCAGCTGGCGCAGGGCTTCGTAGAGGCCGATGGCTGCGGTGTTGGAGAGGTTGAGGCTGCGGCTCGATTGCTGCATTGGTAACCTCAGGACATGGTCCGCGCATTCGCCCAGGAGAATGTCTTCCGGCAGGCCCCGTGTCTCCGGGCCGAACAGCAGGCCATCCCCGTCGCTGAACTCAGCATCGGTGTGCCTGCGCGATCCCCTGGTCGAGAATGCCCACAGGCGCCGGGCGGGTGACTGCTCCAGAAAATGATCCCAGTTGAGATACGAAACCAGGTTGGTTAGTTCGACGTAGTCCAGTCCTGCTCTTCTGAGACGAGCGTCATCGAGGGTGAAACCCAACGGCCCCACAAGGTGCAAATGCGCGCCTGTGTTTGCGCAAAGACGGATGATGTTTCCGGTGTTGGGTGGTATCTCCGGTTGGTACAAAATGACGTGCAGCATAGAGCCTCCGGGGCTGGTTTCAGTGCTATTTCAGCAGGCAGGAATCACCGATTGGAAAATTTGCGACGAAGCGAAGTCCAGTGTTACAGCGGATTTCAGCCGCACTGGCAGGTCACCCCGCCATCCGATGTTGCCCCTGATTAGTGTTAAGTAGTTGTTTTAGAGGATAAATAGAGCGATTGGCCCAAATCAGGCCGGGTTGGCATATCATTTGACAGCGACAATTCAGGGGCGTATCTTTTACCACCGCAGGCACAATATCTTGTGTCTCGTATAAAAATAGAGCACAATAAGTTGTGCCCATAAGTGAATAAAACCAACTAATTACACGGAAGATTT
>JARFQZ010000056.1 GCA_029287515.1 Lysobacterales bacterium | reverse complement strand
TCACGAGACCTCGCGGCAAGAATAAACGAGACCGGTGGCCGGGCCTGGGTCTACTATTTCGACCGGCAACGGCCAGGTGAGGGCGGCAGGCAACTGGGCGCCTATCACGGGGCGGAACTGCCCTACGTTTTTGACCGGCACGACGACTGGCTGACCACCGGCGATCGGGACAGGGCCCTTTCTTCCGTCATCATGGATTACTGGGTCCGCTTTGCGACCACCGGAAATCCGGACGGTGCCGGAGCCACTGGTTGGCCGGCGTATTCCGGTACATCTCCGGAAATCCTGGTGATGGGCGATTCGATCGGGACTGCTTCAGACAATTCCCTGGCTTTGTGCAAATTGCTGGGCTACGGCTCATGGCGGCAGGAAGTAAAACATTGAAAAATCACAAGGTCGACTGGCCAGGCTTCATTGCATCCATCGCTGTCATCCTTGCCGTATGCATTCCCCTGCTGCTGTTTCCCGAAAGCGGAGGGAAATTTCTGGTCAACCTCTATGGAAGCGTGACCAGTCACTTCGGGTTTTTGTACATGCTGGCGGGAATGGCAGTGCTGGTATTTCTTTTTTGGCTGGCCCTTGGCCCGTATGGCAAAGTGCGCCTGGCAGCAGGTGATGAAGAACCGGATTTCAGCACGCTCAGCTGGGTGGCCATGCTGTTTTGCGCCGGGGTGGGCGCAGGGTTGATGTACTGGGCCCCCATCGAGTGGGGCTATTACTATGACAGCCCTCCATTCGGCGCGGAACCGCGGTCCGTAGAGGCCGCGGAATGGGCATCCACTTACGGGATATTCCACTGGGGTCCCACGGCCTGGGCGCTTTATTGCCTGCCGACGGTCGCGATCGCTTACCCCTATTACGCGAAGAAAATGACTTTTCTGCGTCTCAGCACCAGTTGCCACTATTTTTTTGGTGGCGACCAGGAAACCCGCAGCGAGCGCGTGATTGACTGGCTGTTCATGATCGGCTTGCTCGGCGGGGCGGGGACCTCGCTGGGTTTTTCAACGCCATTGATAGCCGCCTGTGTTTCCCGTGTGACCGGCCTGGAGGCCGATTTCACGATGGAGGTCGCTATCGTGGTGGTCTCGGTCGCTATTTTCGCCACCAGTGTCTGGTTGGGCCTGAAGAAGGGGATCAAGCGCCTGAGCGACTTCAACATGTGGCTGGCATTCGTGTTGCTTGCCTTTGTGCTCATTGCCGGGCCTACCGTGTTCCTGCTTAAAACTTCCGTCAACAGCCTGGGGTTGATGGCCCAGAATTTTGTCAGGATGAATTCCTGGACGGACGCCTTCACCGACTCAGGATTCGTGGAAAGCTGGACCGTTTTTTACTGGGCCTGGTGGATCGCCTACGCGCCATTCGTGGGACTGTTCGTGACCCGGATTTCCCGGGGACGCACCCTTCGCCAGGTGATATTCGGCATGCTGGGTTTCGGAACCCTTGGTGCAGGACTGTTCTACATGATCTTCGGTAACTTCGGTTTGTACCTCGAAATGCAGGGGACTGTGGAGATTACCCGGGTGATGAGCGAGCAGAATGGTTCGGAAGCGGTAGTCGCCATTCTTGATCAGTTGCCCGCAGCCAGCCTGATTGCGGGTATTTACGCGCTCATTGCACTGATATTTTCAGCGACAACCTATGACTCCGCTTCTTATATCCTGGCTTCTGCCGCCACCCGGCAACTGCCGGCGGGTGATGACCCGGAGCGCTGGCACCGGGTTTTCTGGGCCATGGCCCTTGCAGTTTTACCAATCACCCTTATGTTTGTTGGCGGGTTGAAGGTCGTGCAGTCCGCCACGCTGGTGGTATCGCTGCCGTTGATCTTTGTTGGCGTGCTGATGTCGGTCTCGCTGGTGAAGCAACTGAAAATGGACCTTGGTTAACAGAACTTTCGGGGTAATACAGTCGATGATCAACATAAAAGTTACCGATCTGGATGGCCGGGAGCACGAGATTCAGGCAAAGCCGGACAGCGTCTTGATGGAATTATTGAGAGAGCAGGACTGGGGCGTCGCGGCCTTGTGCGGCGGCATGTGTTCCTGTGCCACTTGCCATGTTTTCCTCGGTGATACCTGGCTTGACCGTTTTCCCATGATGGAGTCGGACGAGGAAGAATTGCTGGAACTACTGGATCATTTTCAACCCAACTCGCGGTTGAGCTGTCAATTGCGCCTGCAGGCCGAGCACGATGGGTTGGCGCTTACACTGGCGCCCGAAGAGTAAACCCCGGGCCGCAGGCGTCTAGCCAAAGTCGCAGGTTTCGTTTTCTGGAGGCACCTGTTTAATCCATCCGTCTGCCTCGACTTCAAACAGTCGCGGGGCAGCGCTGGAGCCTTTCATGCAAATGGTGAATTGGCCGGTCATCGCATCATGATCGCCCAGCAAACCGGTGCTGGTAAATGACGCGCGTGATTTGGTTGCACCCGCGGCTTCGATCGTTATCCGCTCGTGTGGCGCGGGGAATGACTCGACCAATTCGATGTCCTGAACCGTGCCGTTACCATTACCGTCCGAGAACACGACCCATCCATGATCCCAGTTGTTATCCCTGCGGCACGAATGACCGTTGGAACTCGGACACACAATGACCGTGCTGCTGCGCTTTTGTGCTTCAATCCTGGCAAGTTCCAGGCTTTTGATCAGAGACGACTCGGCTGATTTAAGGCGATACTTTTCGAGCAACTGGGTTGAGCCGGGAACGGAAATCAAAACCACGATCGCAATCGCGGCGAATACGATCAGCATTTCCAGTGCGCTGAGGCCCAGGACAAAGTGTCGTGCTTTGTTACCTTTTTTGTTTCTTGAAGAATGCACGCCGGGTTCCCTTTTCCATATCCAATGTCAGTTCACGGTGATGGACGAGGTGATGGATTCATCCGAGGTGGAAACCAGCAGAATCGTACCCGGATTCTCCGCCAGCCCCCGTTCATCGAACACGAAGGATTCGCGATCCGAAACCATCATGATTTCAGGCGGTAAATTGAAATTCTGTATCTGCACAGCCGGTACTGTCTTCTTGCTGGCCGAAGCAAAAGAGACGGTTTGCGGTTCCGATCCATCGTTACCGGCCGGGACATGCATCACGACTGCGGCCTCGTTGATTCTGGCCGTCTGCCTGGCTGCCTTGATTGAAAACTGGATATTCTCCAGCGCTACTGACATTTCAGCCTTGATTGCGGCGCCGCTGACCGATGGCATGGCATACGACAGCAGGATGACCAGGACAGCAAGCCCCAGCAGGATTTCTATCAGGCTGATCCCCTTTGAATTCGAGGAAGGACTCCTCATGAGTAATTTCTTCATAATCCCCTACGCTTTCGATTGAGTGTTACCTCATCGACACTGGCTTTTTCCCTGCTTATCTCCGGCAGACACGGGGAATCCGTGACTTTCCGGCCGCCAATCCGTAGCGAACTAAATTGAAAATTCCTGCTATTAGTATAAATAAACCGGAAACCTGTAATGTGGATGCCAGTGACCGTTTGTCCGGCTTAACATACCGCTGGGTCGATTGGCCCCTCCTAAAGCAGGTTTTCCAGCCACCGGCCTGCTTACTTCTTTGCTTCGTTCAGCGCATCCAGCAATATCGTTGCCCAGCCCTTGAGGATACGGTTTGCCGCGGCCCTGTTGGTGACCGAGCTGGTCCAGGTATAAAAGCCTGATCGGTTGGCGTTGTCCACTCTTCGGTCGAGCGCCTTGGCGATCAGGTCCCCGGTAATCGAATCGTAGAGTTCTATGTAAAGCGTCATTTCACCGGCGGAGGAGGTGTATGTTCTGCTCATCCCCGCTCGGGGTGTGTCGGGAGCGTTGACGTCCAGGTTGATGATAGCGGGTCTCACCAGTAGAACATCTTCACCGGTCTCGTCCACGATTTCATAATCCCCTTCTTCCAGGGTTTTCCGGAATACTTCGTGGAATTCCTTTGCCAGCGAAGCCTTAATTTTTTCGATGTCATTGGGTGTAATGCGAAGTGGATCCACGGAATTTCTGCGCTGATCCCGTGCCCAATTCTTCTTGAACGCCACGTGGGCTTCAAGCAGGTTGACACGTTTGTACTGAGACAGTTCGGCCCCCGGTTCTGCGTACACGATCGCCATTTTCGAGTCAGGAACACGATGCAGCCCGTCTTCGGTGACTTCCGGCAATTCCTGGGTTTTGGCAAAAACAGACGTGGTAACGAGCAGCGACAACGCCAGGGTTGATGCAAGCAATGATTTCATAGTGATTTTCCTTTAGCCGAATTTGCTTGAATGGATACAGACCAGTCTATTCCGCTGGAAATTACAATGTCCACACAAACGCGTTATGATTTGGCGCGAGGATGAAGGTTGCCTGGCGCACGAACTAACCGTTCGCGGGCATGTCCTTCTTGAAGATGCGTTTGGAGTTTTGGAGGTTTTCGTGAGAATCATAATTCTGCCGCTGTTGCTTGCAGCCAATCTTGCATTTGCCGAAGCCCGGCAGATTGATGAATTCCAATGGGAAGGCGTCGAGCGGATCGTGGCGATCGGCGACATTCATGGTGATTATGATAACTACATTTCAACGCTGAAGGCTGCAGGCCTGGTTGATAAAAAGGGCAAATGGAGCGCCGGTGAAACGCATTTTGTCCAGACGGGTGATATTCCAGACCGGGGACCAGACACCCAGAAAATCATCGAACACATACAGAAGCTGGGTAAGCAGGCCAGGAGAAAGGGTGGCATGGTCCACAACCTGATCGGCAACCATGAGGCGATGAATGTTTATGGCGACCTCAGGTACGTGCATGACGGGGAATTTGCGGCCTTTGCTAACCGTAATTCCGCAGCCCTCAGAGACCGCGTATTTGAAATCAACCTCCAGAATATTCAGAAGAACGATCCCGAGGCATTCGCTGCCCTGCCGGAAAATTTTCGCGAGGAATGGAATCTGAAGCACCCCCTGGGGTGGGTAGAGCATCGCCAGGCCTGGGATCCGGCCTGGAACCCGGAAGGTGAGCTGTCAAACTGGGTGCTGGAAAACAAGGTTGCCGTTCGCATCAACAACGCTATTTTTCTGCACGGCGGAATCAGTGGTTTCTACTGCCAGAACTCGCTGGATTCGATGACTCAAAAAGTGTTGGGTAACCTGCGCCAATTCAATCCCGGGAACCCGGGGATCCTGGACGATGAGTTTGGGCCGCTTTGGTACCGTGGCCTGTCCGGCGTCGAACCGACGGCACTGAACGAAACCGTGGACGCCATTCTCGCCCGTCACAAGGTCGACCACATCGTTGTAGGGCATACAGTAACCAGCGGTGTCATCTGGCCGCAGTACGATGGAAAAGTGGTGATGATCGATACGGGCATCTCGCGTGCTTATGGCGGATACATTGGCTACCTGGAAATCACGCAGGACGGGCTGTATGCCGGTTATGCAAACGGCAAACTGCCGCTGCCGTCAGGCGAGGCGGAATCGATACCTTACCTGGAAAAAGTGATCGCGATGAATCCAGGCAACCCTTATCTCGAGGAAAGGCTGGAGAAGCTGATGCGTCCAGCCGTGCCGGAACCAAGCGAATCAGCTCCGGAAAATGGCGGGGAACCGAAACCACAGCCCGAGGTAAAACCCATTCCGGTTTGCGGTATTTCGCAATGATCTTTTATTGAATCAGCTTATCTCCTTTGATCAGCTGCGTTTTTTGCCACGGCATGCATCGGCGATTTCTTTATCGAATTTCTTGTCGCTCTTGATCGTTTCGTAATACTTTTCCAGGTACTTTTTGGCTGTCTTGCGGGTCTTGTCATCCAGGAGCGGTTCGTTGTCGAGCAAGGCGTACATCTCGGCTTCCAGGGCCAGTGATTTTTCACGCGCCGCAGGCAATCCGTCGTTGTAGCGGCAATAACCCCGGTACAGCCGTTGGGTCACCCGCTTAATCGGCAGGCTCTCGTTCGGTGCGGCATAA
The DNA here is from genome assembly GCA_029287515.1 of Lysobacterales bacterium. GTDB lineage: Bacteria > Pseudomonadota > Gammaproteobacteria > Xanthomonadales > SZUA-36 > JAHEFT01. The sequence goes on along the minus strand of JARFQZ010000056.1, from coordinate 2,101 downwards.
GGGGCGTTGATAATCCCTGCCGAATCGAAATCATAGGGAAGAGGGTAGACTTTGTCGCCTTCCTGCAAGGGCTCATTACCGATCAGCTTGGAATTGTGACAACACTCATCCGGTTTCGGACCGCTCATGGTAGCCCAGTCGACGTTGCCGATCATGTACTGGAACAGGGAATAATCGCTGATCACATCAGGCGACAGCCAGGAAAGCTTGACTTTCGGTACGTTGAGTTTCTTCAGGTCGTGCCGCTTGGCCACATCGCTGTCGTCCTCGATCAGAAAGCCAAAGCGGTTTTCGTCGACTTTGCCTGTTTTGCTGTCAACGTAGCTGATGTTCAAAGGTCTGACCCGGAAACTGTAATCCGTGATCAGGTTGTACATCCGGTAGGCCAGCATTTCCAGGATGTAATATTGCTGGTATTTACTGGATTTTTTACAGTGCGTGACCATTTTGATGTTCTTCTGGCCCCGGAAGGTTGTTCCCTTGACATCGGGTTTCTGGAAATACAGTTTGATCGGCGGGAAGTCGCAGACGCGTTGTCGTGTCAGGCCCCTGCGGGATACGCTCAGTGGCAGGTTCTGCTGGTTATTCAGGTCGTCCGTGAACTCAATCTGCGCCGGGTAAGGTTCCTGGTTTTTATCATCTTTGACGAGATCTCTCCAGGGGGCCGTGATGGTCACCGTCAAGGTGTCATTGGTGGAAAACAGCTTGGCCGGCTTGGGCCCGCTTTCCTCGCCTTCCTGGGCAAAAAGTGATGAGGTGCAGAAAAAAAGTGAGAGCAACAGAACTCTGTACATGATGATTGTTCCGGTGGTTTTGGGTTCGATTCCATTATAGGCGCAGGAAAAAAGATTGCACGGGGCAAATTGGCGCTTGCTTTTCAGGGCGCTCAGGAATTAGTTTCATCGAGTGGACAAAAACGACGACAAAGAACGGATTCGTGAACTCGCATTTGCCTGCCCGGAATTGCATCTCAGTACGGAAGCCGGTGTTCTTCTCAGTCATGGTCAGGACTGGACGCGCTTCCGCGAGCCTGCAGCCGCGGCAATAGCGTTCCCGGATTCGATTGAGCAGGTGCAGGCCCTGGTGCGGTTTGCAGAGCAGAATCAACTGCCGCTGGTCCCTTCCGGCGGCCGAACCGGGCTCAGCGGAGGAGCCGTTGCAGCAGCGGGTGAGGTGGTCGTTTCTTTCGACCGGATGCGACAGGTGCTGGAGTTCGATGAAATCGACCGGACCGTCAGGGTCGAGGCAGGCGTCGTCACGGCAACCGTCCAGGAACTTGCAGTGCAGCACGGGCTTTACTACCCCGTCTCCTTTGCCTCTGAAGGCAGCAGCCAGGTGGGTGGGAATATCGCCACCAACGCCGGGGGTATCAGGGTGTTGAGATATGGTTTGACCAGGGATCGTGTCGCGGGATTGAAAGTGGTGACAGGGCGAGGCGAATTGCTTGACCTGAACCGCGGGCTGGTGAAAAACGCGAGCGGTTATGATCTGCGGCACCTTTTCATCGCCAGCGAAGGCACGCTGGGGTTGATCGTGGAAGCCACCTTGAACCTGGCAGATCCGCCTTCGCCCGGCAAGGTGCTGTTACTGGGTGTGGATTGCATGGACAGCCTGATGAAAGTTTTCGCGATGCTGAGATCCCGGTTGACACTCTCCGCTTTCGAGTTCTTCACGGATCGCGCACTGCATCACGTGATGACCGCAAACGGCTGGTCCGCACCGCTTGACCAGCAATGCCCTTTGTATGTCATTACAGAATTCGATTGCCCTGATGAACAATCCCAATCCGTTGCCCTGGAGTGTTTCGAGGACTGTGTCGCAAGGGGATGGTTGATTGACGGCGTCATCAGCCAAAACGACAGGCAGATGGCTGAGTTGTGGCGTTACCGCGAGGGCATTACAGAATCCATCAGCCATTTTCCTCCGTACAAGAATGACTTGTCTGTGCGGGTGTCGAAAGTGCCGGAATTCCTTCACCGCATGGAAGGCCTGATGAACAGGATCTGTCCTGATATGGAAGTCGTGTGGTACGGCCACATTGGTGATGGCAACCTGCACATGAACATACTCAAGCCGGAAGATCTGGACCTGGAAGAATTCG
>JARFQZ010000021.1 GCA_029287515.1 Lysobacterales bacterium | reverse complement strand
GAGTTTAATTCGCTAAAGCCGTATCCCGCCAGGGCCATAGATAAAAGCAGGCCAGGAATTACCAGGAGTCCGGTTATTCGCGAGCCCTTTTCATTCATTCCGCTTTTCACTGATCCAAGCAACATTCCACCGATCAGTAGCCCGGCGGTCTGGCTTGCCGGCATGACCAGCACGCCACTCAGGCAGGCGTGGATCGCGGCCGCAATCACCGAAGTCAGTAAGAACCCGTTTAGCAACCGTTCGGTAGAATGGTTTTCGCCTACGGTCCGTAATTGCCAGCTTGCTCTTGCCAGAAGAAAACCAGCGATCAGGCAAATGACCAGTGCCGCCGGCATTCCCCACTCAGCAGCAATTTGCAGTGGGAAATTGTGTGGATGACCGAACCAGGGAGGTTTTGTGCAGACAAAGTTCATCGGACCGATGCCGAACCAGGGGTGGGTTTTGGCTTGCTGCCATGATGTGTTCCACATCCAAAGTCTGCCCGAGCTGCTCGCAAGGGGTCTGCCCAGCGATTGCGAGAGGAACCTGTTGTCACTATCCGGATTATCCAGCGCGTAGTCGGATAATGGAACTGGACTGTTGGTAAGTTCCTGCACCTGGGGCGATATTTTCGCAGGACGAATATTCCATTCATCATGTTCAAAGCTAAAAACAATCGCCGTGTAAAACATGATTCCAACAGCAAGTCCCGCAACCTGGATGGAAATTTGCGTTCGCCTCAGAAAAGGGAATATCAGAGACGTCCAGGCGATTGCAAGCGAGAGAGAAAGCATGCTGCCCCGGGCACCAGTCATCAAAACTATGTACCACTGTAGTCCAAGTGCCAGCGCGCATAACCCGATAAACAGGGGCCGTCGACCAAACAGCGCAGGTATCGCGGCCAGTAGCGGCATGGTCCATGTCTGGACCTGATTGTAAAACCGGGGCCAGGAAAAATGTAACAGCGAGATTCGATAACTGAAGTCCAGGCCTGAAGCATGCGCGGCCAGGACCCCGATGAGTTCCTGAAACCCGATCGCCACTCCTGTCAGTGTAATCAGGCCTACCGCAATCCGGTCAAACCAGATTCCTCCAATGCGTCGGCAGGCCGCAACGGCGAATAGCCCCAACACCAGTGAGGCAAGCAGGTAAACGTCTGCGAATGAATTGATCGCATGGGCGGGAGACTCCGCGTTGACCAGTACAGAACCAATGCCCCATGCAAAGAAGCCTGTCAGGACCAGGCCAATCCACGCTGGAACGGTGGCAAGCGTGTGCGCATATTGGTCTCGAATCTTTCCGTTAAAACAGGCGACCAGGAAAAGAGTCAACAACAACCCAAACTGCAGAATGCGCTTTATGTCGTAAGGCCAGACTCCCGCGATCAACGTTGTTGTTGAAGTCAGCAGCAAGTACGTGCCGAACAGCGCGGGAATTAACAGGCTGAGTAAGAACGCTGGATCGCGGAACTCGGCGTTTGTCGCTTTTGAGCCAAGTAACGCATCGGTCACTGGAAAAATGGTTCGAGTCACTCGATCCCGAATTTCTTCAGCTTGTACCGGAAAGACCTGAAACTGATCCCCAGTTGCTCTGCAGCGCGGGTCTTGTTGTAACGTGCGCTCCGCAGGGCGTCTTCGAGCATTTTCTTCTCGATGCCTTCCATGTAGCTGTCCAGGGATTCGTCATCCGGTTTATCTGCCGCCTCGGCTGGAGACGCTTCGCTGACGTCCATGTTTTCCAGCAGCAGGTCGGGGGGTTGAATGACATTGCCCTCACACATCGTTACAGCGCGTTGAAGAATATTGATCAGCTCACGAACGTTACCGGTGTAGTCGTGCTGTTTCAGGCACTCCATGGCTTCGTCGGATATTTTCGGCATCTCTTCATCGTTCCACTGCTCGGAGATCTACGCGAGGAAACGGTTCGCCAGCAGGGGAATATCATCGACCCGTTCATGCAGACCCGGCATGTGCAGCTAGATGACGTTCAGGCGAAAATACAAATCGCTTCTGAACTTGCCTTCTTCGACCAGGGGCTTCAATGCTTTATGGGTTGCGCTCAGGATGCGAACATCCACCGGCACTTCTTCCCTGGCGCCAATCGGCATCACGGCCTTTTCCTGTATAACGCGCAACAGTTTGACCTGCATGTGGAGCGGCAAATCAGCCACTTCGTCGAGCATGAGCGTGCCGCCGTCGGCAGCCTGGAAAAGACCATCCTTGTCCGCTGCGGCGCCGGTGAAACTGCCCTTTCGGTGTCCAAAAAATTCGCTTTCCATCAATTCCGTGGGAATGGCTCCGCAGTTGACCGGTATAAACGGCCCGTCCGCACGGGGGCCGAGATCATGAATCAGGCGGGCCGCGAGCTCTTTACCCGAACCGGAATCGCCGCTCACGAGAACGGGCGCCTGGCTGCGGGCCAGCTTGGCGATCATCGCCTTGCACTGATTGATGGCGGGTGAGGCCCCAGTCAGCTTGTCCAGCGCCTTGTTGGAGAGTCCGGGAACGTTGTCCTGGGCCCTTGAGACTTCCCCCGGTTCTTCGCTACGGATTTTCAGCGCGGTGTTGACCAGCTTCCGGAGTACCGCCAGGTCAACCGGTTTGGAGACGAAATCGAAAGCGCCCATCTTCAGGGCGTAGACGGCGTCCTCAATTTTTCCATGCGCAGTGATCATGGCCGTGGGAAGGTTGGGATGGTTTTCAGAAATTTCTTCCACGAGGTCCAGGCCATTGCCGTCCGGAAGGCGCATGTCCGTCAGGCAAAAACTGAAACTGCCGGACTGCAATGCACGGCGCGCTTCACCCAGGTCCTCGGCGGTCGTTACTTCCAGGCCCATCCGGCTGAGTGTCAGTTGGAGCAATTCCCTGATGTCGGGTTCATCGTCAACTACGAGTACGTGTTGTGGTTTATCGTTCATCTGTTCCTCTGAAGACTGGTCTTCTGTTTGGGCTCTCTTCTAAGCCTCTTTCGGTGTCGCTCGTGCCAGCGCCAGCCGCACGTGAAAAAATGCGCCTTCGCCGGGTTTGGAGTCTACCGTAAGTTCGGCCTGGTTTGCTTCACAAAGTTGCTTGGCAATATACAGGCCAAGGCCTGAACCTTCTCTCCGCGTCGTGTAGAAGGGTTCAAAAATCTTGCTCAGTTGGTTCTGGTTTATGCCGGGGCCGTTATCAGCGACGGTAATGATGCAAAACCCGGATTCCTCGTTGCGGGTCAATGCCAGCCGGACTCTCGGCAGCGACTTGTCCTTGCTGGCGTGGTCAACGGCGTTGTCCAGCAGTTTCCACAAGCACTGGCTCAACTGGCTTTTGTCGAACAGGACGTATGCTTCCTCGGTATCCAGGGCTGCCTGGAAATCCAGTTGACGGGTGACCTGCGAGGTTTCGAATTCGTTTGCAAATTCCGGCAGGAACACGTGCAGCGGAATCAATTCCGGTCTTGACTGTTCTCTTCTTGAAAGCTGCAGGATGTTCTCAATGATGCCGTTCATTCTCTTGGCGTGGTTCTGGATGATGTTGATCAGCCTCATTTCCGGGAGACGGACCTGGGGTGATTCCTCCAGCAACTGGGACGCGTGGTTCAGAGCCGCCAGCGGATTCCGGATTTCATGCGCAATGCTGCCGGACAGTTTTGCCAGGGAATTGACCGACAGTTCGACCGCTCTTCTTGCAACCACGTTGTTGTCGGTGAGAAAGATCATCGCGCCAACTCCGTCTTTTCCGGGCAATGCGACGAAACTGGGCAGCACCTGCGCCTGGCTGGCTTCCACTACAACCGGCTTGGGGTCAGCAGTCGGTTCCTGCTTCCAGCTTTCAAGCGCCGCGGCCAGGTGTCGTGACAATGAACTCAAAGAGCGCTGGCGAACCGAAGGACTGCCCATCAGGAACCAGGCGGACTCGTTCATCACGCGTATCATGCCGGTATGGTCCACTGCGATTACACCCGTGCGCATCCTGCGGATAATCAGTTCGTTGACCTGCTCGAGTTCAGTGAGCGTTTCCCTCTGCTTTTCTGCAATCAGCCGGTAATCACGGGCCCAGTAGGCCAGCTGGTTGGCGATCACTGCCGAGATCATCGCAGTGATGCCGAAAAGTCCCGCCTGCAGCATCGATTCGGTGGTCGTGCTTGAATCCCTGATGTACCACATCGCCGTCCCGATGATGGTCAGGCTGGCGATGGAGGCGAGAAACAGGGCGATGCGCAAAGGCAGCAAAACGGCCGCCATGGCGCTGCTGAAGACCAGCAGGATTCCGATTCCGCCGTTGACGCCGCCGAAGACAATGACCAGCAGGGACAGGAAAAAAATGTCGGAAAAAAGCGAGTTAGTGGCCAGCTTGAAGAAATCGGTGCCGCTTCGCCGACCCGTGAACAGGTGAAAAGCGGCGAATATCAGGTAGGTCAGAACGATGGTGTTGGCGGCAATCGCATACCCTTCGGGGAGGTCCGCATTGACCAGGTTTCCGAATTGCGCCAGCGCCAGCAGCGCGGCTATCACCATGCGGTAAACATTCAGATAATTGACAATCCGCTGCGTCAGAATGTCCGAGAGCGGATAGGCTGTGTACTCGATTGTTTTACTCATGATTTCACGATCTGGGGTTAGTCCGTTTTCCCGCTGGGCGCCGTGTCGGTGGTTGCATGCCCGGGCAGTATATCATCCATGTATTCCACTTTGATCTAATGGCCGAACGGGCAAAAAATGATAAACTTCCCAAGTTCCAGGGCCAGTAGTTCCGGTCCCTTCACACAAGCGGATCCCATCTTCGAGGAGATAGCATGAATTTTCATGAATACCAGGCGAAGGAATTGTTCGCCGAATACGGAATTCCGGTGCCGGCGGGCGCCATGGCCGCAACCCCCCTGGCCGCTGTTGAGGCAGCAAGGGAGATGGGCGGCGACTGCTGGGTGGTCAAGGCGCAGGTTCACGCCGGGGGGCGTGGCAAGGCAGGCGGCGTTAAGCTGGCAAACAGCCTCGAGGAAGTTAGGGCCGAGTCCGAGCGCATGCTGAACATGACGATCAGCACCTACCAGACCGGAGGCCTGGAACTGCCCGTTCACAGCGTGCTGGTCGCCGAGGCCGTCGATATCGCCTCGGAGCTTTACCTTTCAGCATTGGTTGACCGCGTCAACAGCTGCGTCACCTTCATGGGTTCCGCCGCCGGTGGCGTGGATATCGAAGAAGTGGCCGCCACCGAACCGGAAAAGATCATCACGGTGAACATCGACAACACTTCCGGCCTGCAGCCGTTCCAGACTCGCCAGATGGGTTTCGGCATGGGCTTGAACGGCGCCCAGGTCCGGCAGCTGGGCAAGATCATGGGCGGCTTGTACCGACTGTTCCGCGAGAAGGACCTGAGCCTGATTGAAGTCAATCCCCTGATTATCGACAAACAGGGCGATCTGCTGGCTCTCGATGCCAAGATCAATGCGGACGGAAACGCGCTGTTCAGGCACCCGGACCTGGCCAGTATGCGAGACGAGGCACAGGAAGACCCCACCGAGGTAGCGGCCAGCAAACATGACCTCAATTACGTGACGCTCGATGGCAACATCGGTTGCATGGTCAACGGCGCGGGCCTGGCCATGGCCACCATGGATGTGATCAAGCTGAATGGCGGAGAGCCTGCCAATTTCCTGGACGTCGGGGGAGGCTCTGACGCCCAGCGGGTCGCCGAGGCGTTCAAACTGATTCTTTCAAGCGACACGCTCGAAGCGATTCTCGTGAACATCTTTGGAGGCATTGTCCGTTGTGATGAAATTGCCGAAGGCATCATCGCGGCCGTTCGTGAAGTCGGTGTGGATGTGCCTGTCGTGGTGAGGCTGGAAGGCACCAACGTGGAGAAGGGCAAGGAACTTCTGAACGAAAGCGGTCTGGCCATTATTGCGGCGGATGACCTCAACGACGCGGCACAGAAAGCTGTTGCCGCAGCAGCCTGACGGAACGGAGTACACACAATGAGCGTTTTGATCAACAGCACGACCAAAGTCATCTGCCAGGGTTTCACCGGAAACCAGGGCACGTTCCACTCCCAACAGGCGCTGGATTACGGAACCCGGGTGGTCGGTGGTGTCACACCCGGAAAGGGCGGCCAGACCCATCTTGATCTGCCGGTATTCAACACCGTGGAAGATGCAGT
>JARFQZ010000173.1 GCA_029287515.1 Lysobacterales bacterium | reverse complement strand
GAACCCCCGGTGTCGGTCCCCAATGCAAAATCGACCAGTCCGCCCGCCACGGCTGCAGCCGAGCCGCTGGACGAACCGCCCGCGATCCTGCCGGGCGCATTCGGGTTGACCGGCGTGCCGTAGTGATGGTTCTCACCGTTCAGGCTGAAGGTCAGTTCGTCGGTCTGGGTTTTGCCAACCAGGGTCGCCCCGGCATCCAGCAGGCGCTGGACTGCGCTCGCTGTTGTCTCTGCAGGAGGATGCGTGCGCAACCAGTCAGGATTACCTGCGCCGGTCCGGAATCCCGCAATGTCGAAAACATCTTTTGCAGCAAAGGTCAGGCCGGCCAGCGGTCCGCCTTCGCTACCTTCGATATGGACGTCCTGGTCAGAACAAAATGCGCCCAGAGAGTCGTGCATCCGGCGGTGCTTAGTTACCGCCACCGACCAGCGCCAGCAACAGGCCGGCCGCGACGGCGGATCCGATCACACCGGCCACGTTGGGGCCCATCGCGTGCATCAGCAGGAAGTTGTTGGGATTGCTTTCCAGGCCGACTTTGTTGACGACCCGGGCTGCCATGGGGACAGCAGACACGCCTGCTGCGCCGATCAGCGGATTCACTTTACCGCCGGTCAGCCGGTACATGACCTTGCCCATCAGGATGCCGGATGCCGTGCCGATGGAAAAGGCGAATGCGCCCAGCGCGAGAATACCCAGCGTCTGGACATTCAGGAAGGTTTCCGCCTGCAGCTTGGAGCCGACGGCCAGTCCCAGGAAAATAGTGACCAGGTTGATCAATTCATTCTGGGCGGTCTTGTTCAGGCGCTCAACCACGCCGCATTCGCGTAACAGGTTGCCGAAGGTCAGCATGCCGATCAGCGGCATGGCGGCCGGCAGGAATAACGCCGTGACCAGCAGGATGACCAGCGGAAACAGGATCTTTTCCAGCGGGGTGACCGGCCGAAGTTGTTCCATCACGACCCGGCGTTCCACCCTCGTGGTCAATGCCTTCATGATGGGAGGCTGGATAATCGGTACGAGCGCCATGTAAGAGTACGCTGCAACTGCAATAGCACCCAATAATTCGGGTGATAAACGCGAAGCCAGGAAAATAGCAGTGGGTCCGTCGGCCCCGCCGATGATGCCGATTGCAGCCGCATCCTGCAGGCTGAAATCGAATCCGGGCAGGAAGTTAAGCGCAAGTGCGCCCATCAGGGTCAGGAAAATACCGAACTGTGCGGCAGCGCCAAGGATCAGTGTCTTGGGGTTGGCGATCAGTGCGCCGAAGTCGGTCAAGGCCCCCAGGCCCAGGAAGATCAGCATCGGAAATACGCCGGTTTCAATGCCGACATAGTAGATGTAGCCCAACAGACCCTGGGGCCCGGCCATGTCGGCGATCGGTATATTGCTGAGAATCGCGCCGAAGCCGATCGGCACCAGCAGCAGAGGCTCGAACTTTTTGGCTATGGCCAGGTAGAGCAAGACGCCGCCGACGGCGATCATCAGTAATTCGCCCAGGCCGATATTGGCAAACCCGGTAGTCAGCCAAAGAGTTTTCAGGGTGGATTCCATCGCCGCCTATCCTGTCGGATCAAGAAATGTAAAGCAAAGGATCATGCAGGGCTACGGAATCGCCTTCACGCACAGCCAATTTGAATATCGTTCCATCTCGTGGCGAACGGACCTCGGTTTCCATCTTCATGGCTTCCACGATCATGATGACGTCACCCCGGTGAACTTTCTGGCCGGGCTTGACCATAACCTTGAATACATTGCCGGCCAGCGGGGCAGGGACCACTTCGCCGTCCGATTCTGCGTTGGCGCCGGAGGTTGCCTGTGATATCGAAGTGATGGCGCCACTGGGTGCGACTTCCACGTCGAATGACTGGCCGTTGACCGTCACGGTGTAGGCTTCCGGACCGCCGCTTGCGGCAGGGGCCCCACCAGATGGGGCAGCTGGGGCCTTGTCAGGCTTAGTGCCCGTGGGCGCCGGCTCAAAGGCCGCCGGATTTCCGCGGTTTTCGAGGAACTTCAGGCCGATCTGCGGAAACAATGCATAGATCAGGACGTCATCGATGACGTCCCTGGCCAGGGTCATGCCCTTGTGCCGGGCTTTATCGGTCAGTTCTGCCGTCAGGCGATCCACTTCGGGTTCCAGCAGGTCGGCCGGCCTGCAGGTTATCGGCTCACCGCCGTCCAGCACCCGGGCCTGCAGTTCCCTGTCGACCGGGGCCAGGGTCGCGCCATATTCGCCTTTCAACACGCCCGCGGTTTCCTTGGTGATCGACTTGTAGCGCTCGCCCATCATTACGTTGATCACGGCCTGCGTACCGACGATCTGCGAAGTGGGTGTCACCAGTGGGATGTAGCCCAGGTCTTTACGTACCCGCGGAATCTCTTCCAGCACTTCGTCCAGCCGGTCGGCGGAACCCTGCTCTTTGAGTTGTCCTTCCATGTTGGTCAGCATGCCACCCGGAACCTGGGCCACCAGGATGCGGGAGTCGATGCCCTGCAGCGCGCCTTCGAACTTCGCATATTTTTTCCGCACACCCCTGAAGTAAGCTGAAATTTCTTCCAGTTCGGTGAGTTGCAGCCCGGTATCGCGGTCCGTGTCTTCGAACACCGCTGCCATGGTCTCTGTTGCACTGTGCCCATAGGTCTGGCTCATCGATGAAATGGCCGTGTCCACCATGTCGACGCCGGCCTCGGCCGCCTTGACCAGGGTGGGTGTGCTCAGCCCGGTGGTTGCGTGACAGTGCAGCGCAATCGGGATGTCGCAGGATTCTTTCAGCCGCGACACCAGTTCTTCAGCGACGAACGGTTTCAGCAAGCCGGCCATGTCCTTGATGCAAAGGGAATGGCAGCCCATGTCTTCCAGGCTCTTGCCCATGTCCACCCACATGTCCGTGGTGTGCACGGGGCTGACCGTGTAAGACATCGCGCCCTGCGCATGCCGGTCCACGGCGCGTACCGCGTTGACGGCCGTCTTGAAATTACGCAGGTCATTCATGGCGTCGAAAATACGGAAAACGTCCATACCGTTCACGGCGCAGCGCTCAACGAATTTCTCCACGACATCGTCCGCATAATGACGGTAACCGAGGATGTTCTGGGCACGGAACAGCATCTGGTGACGGGTGTTGGGTATGGCGCGTTTCAGCGTCCGCAGCCGCTGCCAGGGGTCCTCGCCCAGGTACCTGATGCAGGCATCGAAGGTCGCTCCGCCCCAGGTTTCCAGGGACCAGAAGCCCATCTTGTCCAGTTTTTCTGCAATCGGCAGCATGTCGTCGATGCGCATGCGTGTGGCCAGCAGGGACTGGTGCGCATCGCGCAATGCCAGTTCGGTGATGCCTAGTTTCTTAGCCATGAGAGCTTGAACTCCTGTAATACCTGGTGTTGTCTGAATACGTAAAGAAGGGTCTCAGTTCAGTGTCGTTGCTTGCGATAGCGATGGATCGCAGCGCTGATCGCCGAGATTATCGTGGGGTCCAGTGATCCGGGATCTGTATGGGACGAATGATAAGGTTGCGGCTGTTTAGGTGGTTGCAGTCGGTGCGCCAGTTTCGACATCCACTGGATCACCAACACCATGAAAGTGAGCAGAATGAAAACCGTTACCATCCCGGTAAGGGTCAGTTCCAATCCCCTGATGAGTTCTTCGGTCACTGACATGTCTTGCTTAACCTCCTGTGGTGCCGCGGCATCCGACGAATGCAGATTTTACCTGTGTGCAGGTTTCGAAAGGCTTTGAAACATCAACAAGACTGATCTGTATCACACCCGAGTCGAACCACTTTAAAGGCTGCAACCGGCCTGAGCAAACGGGCCAACTTGGTGTATCCTGCCGTTTTCCTGAGCGACTGTTGAACCTGCCCCCCCAGATGATCGAAGTTCTCTCGCTACAATTGTTGCTGGGCTTCGCCGTCGGCGGAATCGCTGCCGAAGCAGAAGACCCCGAGGTGTTGGCTCCCATCACCGTAACGGGGCAGAGGGTGGCCAATCTGCAGCCGGCGAGCACCTACGACAGCATGGCTACAGCGCTTCGTTATGACCCGCAGGTCAACCTCCAGGCCAGGGGACTGCCCGAGGGACAGGCGGATGTGACGGTTCGCGGCGGCCTTTTTGAAAATACCGGTTTCCGGATTGGCGCGGTGACGGTTTTCGATCCCCAGACGGGTCATTACGCGGTGGAAATACCGCTTGATCCGGCCATGCTGACTGCCCCCGATGTTCTGACGGACTTCGATAACGGGCTGAATGCCTTCAATGCGTCGGTGGCCACGGTCAACTATGGGTTCAGTCCCATTACCAGCGGTGGAAGCTTTTCGGCAGGGATCGGAAGCGACGATCTGCTCTACGGGACGATCCGGGTCAGCCGATCAAAAGAGTTGAGCGACCGGCGAACGGTGGCGGCCACTTTTTCAGTATCCGGTTCCAGGGGTGACGGGACTTTGCCTTATGGCGATCATGAGTTCAAACGGTTCAGCGGACACGTCCAGTTAGCGGGGGAGGGCGGTGAAACCAATTTTGCCCTTGGCTACCACGACAAGTTTACCGGCTGGCCGGGCATGTACACCGGGTTTGCGTCCCTGCCCGAGACGGATGACATCAAGCTGGGGCTGGCCATGGTGGATCACCAATGGTCGAACGAGCGCGGTTGGCTGGAGGTCGGCGCCGCTTACCGCTGGCTGGAGGACGACTATGATTTTGACCGCAGGACCGTGGAATCAGGGCAGCCGGGCTCTTTCGAGCACGAAACCCGGAGTTTTTCTGCGGGCCTGGCGGGCAAGCAAAGCGGCCTGGGGCTCGACTGGTATTTTTCGGGACAGTTTTCCGCCGACCGGCTGGTACGGTCGACCGATCTCACCAATGGTGATTTCAATTCCCGTTCCTACCTTACGCTGAGCCTGGCCCCGGGCAGGGAGTGGCTGATGGACAATGGCAATGTCATTGCCGCCCGCGCCGGCCTTCGCCTGGACCTGTCCAACCGCGATGAGGACGCACTGATGCCCCTGGCCTCCATCTCACTGGAGCAGTCCGTCGATAGCGGAATCAATCAGTATGCACTGGAGTTTTCACGGACTTCTCAACTGCCTGGTTATACGGCCCTGAACTCACCGCCTCGCGGACTGTTCGGCGGCAACCCGGACCTGGGACGAGAATACGCCAATACCGTCACGCTGAGCTTCGCGCATGAGAATGCCGCCTGGTGGGTCAGGACGGCCGTTTTTCACCGGCGCGACGACAACCTTGTTGACTGGACTTACCTGCAGGATGCGCCGTTCGTCCGCCAGGCCAACCCGGTGGACGTGCGGGTCAACGGATTCGAAGGGCTGGCTGGCTGGCATTCCAGGGTGCTGAATGTAGTGGGCGGCTATACCTGGCTGGACAAGGATGCCGATTACGGTTCGGCAATGGTGGATGCCAGCTACTATGCGCTTAATTACGCTCGCCACCGGTTGACCCTGGCCCTGGTATGGCAGCCGGCGGACTCCGTGGATGTCCGCTGGGACAACGAGTACCGCCGGCAACAGGAAAACAGCCTGCGAAGCAGTGGTGACAACGCCTATATCACTTCGCTCTCGCTGTCGTGGCTCGTGCTGCCCGACCCGGGCATCCGCTTGAGCGTGGTCGCCGACAACCTGACAGACAGTGATTTCCAGGAATTTCCCGGTACCCCGCCGATGGGCAGGCAGATCAGTATGGGAATAGGGATAGACTGGTAGAAATCCGGGACCTGCCGTTACTAACGGTAGAGGACTATCGGGCAGTTGCGGACTAGAATGGGGGTAGTGATCCCGACAGCCGCGAGTATTCCGATGTCTCAATTACGCACCGTGTTCGCCGCAGCGTTTATCTGCTTTGCTGCCTCAACGGGCTTGTATGCCCAATTACAGCCGAAGGAAATGACCTGGGACCGGTCTGCAGCCATCAAGTCTGTCGACCGGGCGCAAGTCATGGAATCGCTGAAACCCCTGTATGAAATGGCTCGTTCAGGAGAAGACGCCACACTCATAACAGCGTTGTCCGGCATCGCTTCAAACCAGGGTATGCCGGATCCCACCAGGGATTACCTGCTGTACAAATTCACCCTTGGCCTGGGTGACCTTGACGCCGGTGCGGTGGGTCCGAAAGTGATCGAATGGCTTTCCGGCTATGAACCCGCCACCTGGGTCGCCCATGATCACCA
>JARFQZ010000336.1 GCA_029287515.1 Lysobacterales bacterium | reverse complement strand
CGCCGTTACCGCATCATCGGCTGTCCCGGTCGTGTTCAACCCGGTGGTGGTCGAAAACTACCCGGGCTGCCCGGAATTCAAGCCTTCCCCGGCAGCGCTCAAGCACGCGGAAGAAAGCGAGGAACTGACTGACATGCTGGCTGGCCTGAGTTCCTACAACGACAAGGTGGAACGAAAGTACATCCACATGGTCGACGGCGGAATCACCGACAACATGGGATTGCGGGCGATGACTGATATCGTTACCGTTTCGGGCGGCCCCTCGGCAATGATCAGCAGGATGGAGCGAAAGCTGCCACGGCATGTTGTTGTGCTGTCGGTGAACGCTTCAACGGAGAAGCGGCCTGAGATGGACAAGACCATCAAACAACCCTCCATAATTGAATCGATGAACGCGATGACCGATGTCCAGTTGCACCGTTACAATTCCGCCACCGTGGATGAAGTCAGGAACAGTCTCGAAGCCTGGACCACGCACATATCCACGCCTGATCACAAAGTGACACCCTACTTCATCGAGGTCAATTTCAAGGAAGTGCCACAGCCGCAACTGAAGCTCTTTTTGAACAAGATTCCCACCTCGTTCAACCTGACTGATGAGCAGGTCGACACCCTGATCAGCAGCGCCAGGGAGTTGCTGCGGGCTGAACCGGAGTATCAACAGTTATTGCGAGAAATTGGCGCTGAGTAGAACGAGGCTTTCGCCTTTGGAAATTCGCAAATGAGTTTTTAGAGGCGTATTCTTGTAAACAGTCGAAGAGAGTCGGGCCCAATGAGCGGGGCCCAGTTTCAAGCAGGCGATCATGAACTGGTTTGGCCGACTGATCAGCGAACTGCGCCGCCGCCGTGTATTCCGCATGACGGCTTTCTACATTATTGCTTCCTGGGTTGCCCTGCAGGTAGCCGACCTGCTGTTCCCCGCACTCAATATCGATGAGGGCGCCTTACGTTATGTCTGGATGGCCATCGTTGCGGGGTTCCCGCTGGCGGTGCTTTTCAGCTGGCGCTACGACATCGGAGCGGATGGCATCACCCGAACGCCGCCGGCGGACGATGCGCCTTCGGAATCCCTCGGGCTGCGCAAAACGGACTATGCGGTACTGGTGATCCTGCTGGGTATCGCGGTGTTTACCGTGTCCACCATGACCCGGCAGGTGATGGAGGAACAGGCCGCAATCGATGTCGCCCCGGAAACTCGCGACATCAACCCGTTTTCTGTCGCCGTGCTGCCGCTGGAAAACCTGAACCCGGAATCTACCGAACAGTATTTCGTGGCCGGAATGCATGATTCGCTGATCAGCAGCCTGGGCCGGGTCAGCGCGCTGCAGGTGACCTCCCGAACTTCGGCCCGCAGGGTCAACACCAGCCTGGGCATTCCCCAGGTCGGCCGCACCCTGGGCGTGGCCAGCGTGATCGAGGGATCAGTCTTCCGCAGTGGCAACAGGGTGCGAATCTCGGTCAAGCTGATCGACGCCGCCTCGGATCAGCAAATCTGGTCGGAAACCTACGAACGCCCCTTCGATGACGTGATGGCCATCCAGTCCAGTGTGGCACGCACTGTTGCCCGGATCGTGCAGGCCAGTCTGAGCGCTCAGGACGAGGCGCAACTGGCGCGATCACTGGAAATACGCCCTGATACTTTCGAGGCTTACCTGCGCGCCATGTTCCAGTTTCAGACAGAAACCCAGGACGGTTATCGAGCCGGCATCGAGATCCTGGAGAAGGCGCTGGCAGAAGACCCCACCAGCGCCCTGGCCTATGCCGGGTTGGCTCAGGGCTATGGCGAACTCGGGCACAGCCTGTTTCCAGTCAAGGGCGCATACGTGCGCGCCAAGGCCGCTGCCGACAAGGCAATCGAACTGGATCCCACGCTGGCTGAAGCACACCTGGCCGTGGCCATGTACAAGCAATACTACGAATGGGAGTGGGAGGCCGCGGAAGCCAGTTTCAAGCGGGCAATCGAGCTCAACCCGAATCTCGTGATGGCCTGGTACCAGCTGGCCTGGTTGTACGAGTTGCTGGACCGCAAGGAAGAGGCGATTGCTGCCGGCATAAAAACCATCGAGCTTAGCCCGATCGGCCCGTTTTACGTCTCGTGGCTGGCCGGGCAATACCGTCACGCCGGGGATTACGGCAAAGCAATCGAGCTGGCTGAGTCGGTCATAGCGCTCAATCCCCAGTACCCGGTGGCCTGGATGGTGCTCGGCCAGGCCTATGCCGAGATGGGGCAATTCGAAGAAGCCATTGCTGCCCACGAGAAGCTGGTCCGGTTCCGCTTCTTCGCACCCGCCGCGGGAACGACTTTCGCCATGGCGGGAGAGGAAGAAAAGGCTCGCGAGGTGCTATCACACTTCAAGCCTGTTCCTGGAAATTCGCTGGTGTTTATCCCTATCCATGCCGCGTTGGGCGACGTCGAAGAAACCATCGAATGGATGAAGATATCCAGGGACGCCCGTATTCCATGGTATCCGTGGACGGTAGGGTACACGAAGGTTGTGCGACCGCTTCATGGAGACCCCAGAATAATTGAGTTGGCGGCAGAGATCGACGTGCCGCTGACTTCCGAATCGAGGACGATAAAGTGATCGGTAAAGGTCTGATAGGTGAACTGCGCCGCCGCCGTGTATTCCGCATGACGGCGATGTACATCATTGGTTCCTGGGCTGTGCTCCAGGTGGCCGACCTGCTGTTCCCCGCCATCGGTATCGACGAATCCGCCCTGCGTTGGGTATGGATCGCGTTGATTGCCGGCTTCCCGCTGGCCGCGTTTTTCAGTTGGCGCTACGACATCGGTACAGGCGGCATTACGCTGACGCCACCGGCTGACGGCGTCACTGATGAATCAATTTCGCTGCACAAAGTCGACTACGTATTCCTGCTGGTGCTGCTGGCCATCGCCGTGTTCACGGTCTCGAC
>JARFQZ010000297.1 GCA_029287515.1 Lysobacterales bacterium | reverse complement strand
GAAACCACCCGTGCGGCCTCGGGGCTCTGGTTCCATGCAATGGCGATGCGCTTGCCTGGCACGCCGGCTTTCCCCGGGGGCATGATCAGCACCGGCCGGCCCGAATGCAGCAGGGCGGCATGCATGAACATCCGGTCAACGGTTCCCTTGCTGGCGGTGCGGCTGACCACTATCAGGTCGCTCAGTGGCCCCACAATCGCCATGATACGGTCAGGTGTGCCTACTTTTTCCTGCCAGATAGCGCCTTTTTCCAGGTTCAGCCGCGGGCGGCGCGCCAGCGTAAAGCCAGCCTCCCGGGCCATCTTCTCGAAGGATTCGCGGGCCTTCGCAGAAGCGGTTTGGGTCGTTTTCTTCGCCAGTTCGTCCAGGGATTGCTGATCGGAGCCACCGATCAACATCAATTTCCTGGCAGTGTAATCTTTACTCTTGTCCCGGCTTGGCCGGAGATGACAGCCGACGACATTGGCGCCAAGCCTGTCCGCCAGGCCGAGGGTGACTTTCAGTGCGGATCTGGATTCTGGCCGGTCTGAAACCGGTGACATCAAAACTCTCATCGTCTTGCCCCGGTGTGTTGCGCACCCTTCATGATAGCCAGGCGACGGCGCCAACCCCAGAAGAATTCAGTGTTTTATTGACCTAGTCCTTCTCCAGGTCTTCAAAGCTGGTGATCCCCGGGCCACCCCTGCGTTTCAGCCACCTCTTTCGCGCCAGTTCCCGCATGTTGGTATTGAGGTCCGTTTCGTCCAGGATCTCGGTATCCATCAGTTTTTCGATGCAGTCTTCCAGCGTGACGATGCCCGCCATGTTGCCGAATTCATCCACGACCAGGGCAATGTGTTCTCGTTTATCGATGAAATTGTTGATCAGGTCAGACAGCTTGAACCGCTCATGCACGGAAATGATGTCATGGCAAATGGTCTTCAACGGTTCGTGGCCGCGGCCGTGAACCAGGAATTCAAGCAGGGTGTCCTTCAGAAAGTAGCCGACCACGGCGTCCTGGTCCTGTTCGCTGGTCATGATGATTCGCGAAAAAGGCAGGTTCTTGTTGGACTCGTAGAACGCCTCGACGGTCATCGCTTCGGAAGCGGCCATCACCACGGGCCTTGGCGTCATGATGTCCCTGGCCACGGTTTTATCCAGGTTCAACAGGTTACTGATGATCTTGGGGTGATGCGGCCCGACGTGCCCCTCTTCGACACCGATTTCCGCCAGGGCCAGGAACTCCGAATGCGAGAACACCGGTTGTGACTTGTCCCGCTTCAGCCACTGGGTGATGAACTGGCTCATCCAGACCAGCGGGTACAGCAGTGCGATCACAACCACCAGTGAGCTTACGGTAAAGGGGGCCAGTTTCTGCCAATGGTTCGCGCCGATGGTCTTGGGGATGATCTCGGAGAAAATCAGGATGCCCAGGGTCATGGAGAACGGCATGGCCACCGAGGTGATCAGTGGGTTCGACTCCGCCCAGATGATGGACGCCTGCGCGCCCACACCCACCGCGCCGATGGTATGGGCGGCCGTGTTGAGGCTGAGTATGGCCGCCAGCGGCCGGTCGACATTCTCCTTGAACTGCTGCAGTCTTCGACCGGTTGTGCCCCCTTTGCGGATCATGACCCTCGCGTAGCTGGGCGTGATGCTGAGCAGCACGGCCTCCCACAACGAGCACAGGAATGAGAATACGAGTGCTACCAGGAAAAAAGTGATCAGCAATGAGTACATCGTAAACCAGGTGGCCGGTTCATTCGGGGAATAACAATACCATCACCTAAATAGTATCACTAACGCCCGATTACGGGCTCGCAGACAGGGCTTCGCACAGTGCAATGTTGTCGTTCGCGATGCGCTTGATTGGAATCTGTCCTGAAACGGGCGGAGTATCAATAACGTAACTGATCAAGCCCATTTCGCAGTCGCTGAATTCAATGGTCATCGATCCGTAGCTTTCCGGATTTGTAGATGGTGGTGGATCTGCAGAATCGAAAATACCGCCATGCGTGAGGAAAATGTCGAGCTCGGCCACGTTTCCACTGTAAGGCCCCTGTGCAGTGAGCCAGCGATGGCCGGGATCTCCGAGTTGGGCGAATGTATCCTGCGGTGGGCGCTCGATATCGAACGTGAACCAGGCCACGAACATCTGGCCCGATTCTGGGAACACGGAAGTCAGGAACCCCTGTCCGGGTGCTTCCGGATCATACCAGGCATCGTTCAGGCCGGGGTTGATGACGAATGCCTGTTCATCTATCAGCGCATGATAAAAATAGTCAAATTGGGCCCGGGCCATCGCGTCGTAGCCTTTGCGATACGGGTGAGTCGGATCCTGGGGAGGGAAGGCCGCTGCCGGGCTGGGCAGTGATTCATCGGGCAGTGAGGAGTGTCCGGGCGGAATGGGCTGGCTGGGGTCATAGGGCGAATGCCTCACGCCGTCAAATCCGAAAGTGACCTGCATGGTGCCGACAATGTCTATGAAAGAAACCTGGGCTCCACGCCTCTTCGCAAACTCATCCGCCACGCCTGCCAGCTTGATGAATATGGTGTTAAGCTCAGCCGGGGTACCATAAGCTGTCGGGCGCAAAAAGTCGTAACTCGACCAGACTACCCTCACTCCCGGAGCGATCGAGAAGAGGTGGTCCACCACCACGTCCACACAGTCCGCGATTCGTTGCAGGAGTTCCGCTTCGGCCGGGGTACCGGCCATTTCAGGGCTCCAGTTGTTCAGGATATCGTTGGCTCCCGTACTGAGATGCACCGTGTCGGTTTCGGGATATCGGTCCATTTGATAGGTAATCTCGTCCAGCCCGTCCGGCTCGGCCATCAGGCAAGCCTGGCCCAGGCGGGGAGTGGTGTGCAGGCTGGAGCTTGGAAGCCCCTGTTCTACCAGGATGACGCGCAGGCTCTGACCAATGGGCTGCGCCCAGCTGTCGCCAAATACCAGGATTTCAAGCGCGCCAACCGGTGTCGCGACAAGCCACAGCCAGAGCACTGCAAACCGTTCGATAAGGCGATGAAATTTCCCGTGGTGGTTTCTCATGCGCTTGGTTCAGGCTTCACCGCAGTTACGTTCGGCTAATGATTGAAGTATAGGCCTTTGCCCGTCAATTTCTCTCCAATTACTGGCGTGATTGATTTGAATCACTCGTCAAACCCTGAAAATTCAGTAATTTGGGACAAATTGAGGTTAGCAACGCGACATTGGGAGACAGCCGCTTTGAATTCGGTTATTGAAGAGATTGCACAGCCCCAGAGAAAACCGGCCAGCGAGGGTAATTTTTACCCCGAACGTGAAAATGCGATCGGTCCGGGAATGAACGAACGCATCCAGCGCCTGCGCAAGCTGAGCGTGGAGACTGAACCGACCCTTTCCATCGAGCGGGCACTGCACGAAACGGCCTTTTACAGGGAAAATGAGGGCAAGCATTCCACACCGGTGATGCGGGCACTGAACTTCCTCGACCACTGCCGCAAAAAAACAATCTACATCGGCGAGGGCGAGCTGATCGTCGGCGAGCGCGGGCCGAAACCCCGGGCGGTACCGACCTTCCCCGAGCTGACCTGTCACAGCGTGGAGGACTTCAACGTCCTCAATACCCGCGATCAGCAACGCTACACGATCAGCCGGGAAGACATTGATACCTACGCCCGTGAAGTCATTCCGTATTGGGAAGGCAGAACGGTGCGTGAGCGAATCTTCAGCCACGTACCCGCAGAGTGGCGTGCGGCTTACGAGGCTGGCCTGTTCACCGAGTTCATGGAGCAAAGGGCCGCTGGTCACACGGCGCTGGACGGGCAGATCTATCGCCAGGGCATGCTGGATTTCAAAGCGAGGATAGAAGCTGAAATCGAAGCACTCGATTACCTGAACGATCCAGACGCCGCGGATAAGTTCGAGGAGTTGCGGGCGATGGCCATATCCTGTGACGCCGTCATCGTTTTTGCCGAACGGCATGCAGAACTGGCCGAGCAAATGGCTGAAAGCGAAAGCGATCCGCAGCGGGCAGCCGAGCTTATGGAGATCGCACGGGTTTGCCGCCACGTACCAGCGAATAAGCCCCG
>JARFQZ010000278.1 GCA_029287515.1 Lysobacterales bacterium | reverse complement strand
GGCCGGTTCCATGCCGGGGAAGAAGGCCGTGACCACCACCTCGCGGATCACAATCGGTGGGTCTTCCTGGCGCGGAAAATCAAAGAACTGGATCAAACCGATGATGATGACCGAGGCGATGAACACCATGGTCAGCCGGTTGCTATCCAGGGAAAATTTTGTAATGACGGACATGGACGTGACTCTTTTCCGGTCGAAAGTGTTTCTGTTATTGTTCCATCAGCCTGACTTTCTGGCCGTCCCTTAAGAAACTGACGCCGGCAACCGCGATAATGTCCCCGGCCTTCAAGCCGCTGGTAACGACAACATCGCTATCGCGGATGCCATCATCCTCGATCGCGGTTCGCTTCAGTGTCGATGTCTCTGCGTCATAGACAAACACGTAATTCACACCATCGGCACCACCGGGAGAAAGCGCACCGACCGGGATCAGGTATGCATCATCACCCTCATCGCCACCCAGCAACAGCACTACCTCCGCGGTAATACCTGGGCGTATGCGTGCGTTGTCGGCATCGGCATCAATCGTGACCCTGACCGGGAAGGCATTCGCAGCACCGGCGACGGTGCTGATTTCACTGACAATGCCCTTGTGGACCTGCCCGGCAATGGCCGGGAAGCGGATTTCGCCCGGCAGCCCGAGGTAAACCTGATCGATCTCGGATTCGGGAATACTGATCGCTGCTTCCATGACGCCTTGAACATAAAGGACAAACATTTTTTGCCCGCGATTGATTTCCTGGAAGGGTTCTACATGGCGTTCGGCAATAGTGCCGTCGAAGGGCGCATAGAGCGTGGTTCGTTGCAGGTCTCTCTTCGCCAGGTTGAGGCGCGAGGTGCTGTAACTCAGGTTCTGGCGCGCACTGGCGTAGGCGGCTTCGCTCTGTTCAAGCGAGCGCTCGGTAATGGCTCCCCGATCCTGTGCGGCAATCCGCTGCTGGCGCGCCAGATCCCGCCGCGCGTCTCCGACTGCAACCTCGGCGCTCGCTACCCCCGCCTCCGCGGCCTCCACGTTCAACCGGTAGGTCCGTTCGTCCAGTACTGCCAACACCTGCCCCTTGGAGACGCTCTCACCCACAGCCGCTTTAACGTCCTGCACATTTCCGGGCACCTCGAAACTGATGTTTGAGGTATCCGCTGCCTCCACCACGCCCGAAAAGCGGCGCATTTTCCCGGACGCCGGTTCGGAAACAGTCACCGTTCTTATCGCCCGCACGGTTTCTACCGGCGGTGGCGGTGGCTCACTGCATGCGATTAATAACACTGAGAAAAGGACTACCAGTGGTAGTACCCGTGTTGGTTGTGGGGAACGCGACATGGTCATGATTCTGGCTCTCTCGTCTGCTATGGATGGTTCCCGCCAGGCTCGGGCAGCTGATAGTATAAGGTTTTGTATAATTTTTCATAGCTTACAAAACTTTAAAGCGGGCCCTGCGCCAACCGCCCGTTCCGGCAACAATGCGTTGAGAAAGTACTCAATCGAACCTATACTCAGTTGCCCCTTTACAACATGAAAAACCAGCTAAGCACCCTGCCCGGAAGCCAATGATACTGAAAATCTCACTGCGTATTCACAGCATCCAAGATATTGCCAGCCTTCTCTGATGACGAATCCATTTCTCGATCACACCTTCCACATCCGCTGGTCCCGGCTCGTCACTGACGCTATCGAACCGGACATCACGGCGGCCCTCGAACAAGCGCAGACGGCGATTGATGCGCTCGCGGCACCGGTGGGCGAGGATGACCGGCTCACCGTAGAAAACACGCTGCTGGCGCTGGAGCAGGCGACCGAGAACCTCGACCTGGCCTGGGGCCGCGTCAGTCACCTGGACTCGGTTCGCAGCAGCGATGCGCAAAGGCTGGCCTACAACCGGATGCTTCCGTCAGTATCGGAGTTTTACGCCCGTATCCCTTTGAATGAAGGCCTGTGGAAGCGCATCGAAAAATACTCGCTCAGCGAAGACGCCGCAAAACTCAGCGCCGCGCACAGACGCCTGCTCGATGAAACACTGGCCGATTTCCGCCAGAATGGTGCCGACCTGCCAGCGGGTAGAAAACAACGGCTGGAACAGGTCCAGGCCGAGCTCGCGCGACTGACCCAGAAGTACTCGGAAAATGTCCTCGATTCCACCAATGCCTGGGAACTGATCATCGAAGACGAAAGCCGACTCGCCGGCCTGCCGCCGACTGTCAAGGCCACCCTGCGCGGCGAAGCCGAAGCCAGCGGACTCGGCAGCGACGACCATCCCGTCTGGCGGATTACCCTCAAGGCACCGAGTTTCGTGCCCGTTCTCGAATATGCTGAAGACGAATCCCTGCGCCGTGAAGTCTGGGAAGGCTCCACCACCATCGGCTACGGCGGCTTATACGACAATACCGGGCTGATCTGGAAAATACTCGATCTGCGCCACGAAAAGGCCGTCCTGCTGGGCAGGGAACATTTTGCCGATCACGTGCTTGAACGCCGCATGGCCAAGGCAGGCGTGCGGGCGATGCAGTTCGTGGAGGATCTCCACCAGCGGACCAGACAGGCCTTCGAGCGCGAGAGCGAAGAGCTGGAACAATTCCGCGCGCGACAGTGTGGCGTACCGCCTGAACGCTTCGAACCCTGGGACCTGGCTTACTGGGCAGAGAAACAGCGCAAGGCGAAATACGCTTTCGACGACGAGGATCTACGGCCCTATTTTCCGATCGATGGCGTGCTCGACGGCCTGTTCCGCATCGCGGAAAAAATCTTTCACCTGAAGATACGTGAGCTGGATTCAGTCTTTGCCGAGCCTGGCTCCGCCGCGCCTGCCGGAATCGAGGTCTGGCATCCGGACGTTAGATTTTACCAGCTCTACGATGCCGGGACCGACGAGCATCTCGGTTCCTTTTACGCCGACTGGCATCCACGCGATGACAAGCGCGCCGGCGCCTGGATGAACTACCTCAGAACCGGTGAGCCGCCGGGCAGCAACGGTCAACCGCGCAAACCCCATCTCGGGCTCATCTGCGGTAACCTGACGCCCTCGTCGGAGGGAAAACCAGCCCTGCTGACACATGCCGAAGTCCAGACCGTGTTTCATGAATTCGGCCATCTCCTTCACCACCTCCTGGGCGACGTCGAAATCAAGTCCCTGAACGGTATCAATGTGGTCTGGGATTTCGTCGAGCTGCCTTCGCAGATCATGGAGAACTTCTGCTGGGAACGCGCCAGCCTCGATTTCTTCGCGCGCCACCATGAAACCGGCGCCCCCATACCGGACCCGCTGTTCGAGAAAATGCTGGCGGCTCGGAATTACCGCTCGGCGACAGCGATGATGCGCCAGCTCGCCTTCGGCAAACTCGATCTGGAGCTGCACATGCGCTACACACGGCACCGGGGGCGAGACCTCGATGCACTGAGCGAAGAGCTGTTGGCCGATTACCAGGTACCGCTGCACACCAGGCCACCAACGATGGCCCGACGCTTCGGGCACCTGTTCTCCAGTTCCACCGGTTATGCTGCCGGATATTACAGCTACAAGTGGGCCGAAGTGCTCGATGCCGACGCCTTCACCCGTTTTGTGGAAGGCGGTGTACTCAGCCCGGACGTCGGACGCGAATTCCGCGAAAAGATACTCAGCAAGGGCAACGCCGAGGACGCCGCCAAACTGTTCCGCGATTTTATGGGCCGCGATCCGGGCCTGACAGCGTTGCTGGTGCGCAGCGGATTAGCCGATTAATCACTAGCGCCATCCACCCAATCAAGCGTCCGCCGCTCGAGATAGTCGTAGAACGGGTTGTACCTGAGACGCAACAGCCAGTCAGCGGGAATTTTCAGCAGTCCGCGCTCACCCTGTATGGCCATCTCCCCCAGAAACAGCGCATCGTTATTGCTGGCGGGACGC
>JARFQZ010000269.1 GCA_029287515.1 Lysobacterales bacterium | reverse complement strand
TCAAGGACCGAATCAGGCAGGAAACCGGCCTCACGGCGTCGGTGGGCATTGCGCACAACAAGTTCCTGGCCAAGCTGGCATCCGACGCCGACAAGCCCGATGGCCTGGTGATGGTTTCGCCTGACAGGGTGAAAGCCTTTCTCGATCCGATGCCCATTTCACGTCTCTGGGGCATTGGTAAGCGGACCGCCCCGAAACTAAAGGCCCGGGGTATCTTGACGATCGGCCAATTACGGCGGGCGGATATCTCGATCATACAGCCCGTTCTCGGCAACCGTTCGATACACTTTCAGCGGCTGGCCGCGGGTGAGGACGAGCGCGAAGTCACCAGCAGCCGTCCCGACAAGTCAATCAGCCACGAAGTAACGTTTGACACCGATGTCGCCGACCGCGTGGAGTTGCTGGCGGAACTCCAGCGTCAGGCGGAGGCGGTATCCCGCAGACTGCGCGCGCAGGGCCTGATGGCCCGCACGGTGGTCATCAAGATCAGGGACCCGTCATTCCGCACCGTGACCCGCAGCCGCAGCATGCGCGCCTGCTCCAGCAGCACCCTGACCCTCTACAAAATGGCACGGGCATTGTTCGAAAAATGGCGGGAGCAGCACCAGAACACGCCGTTGCGGTTACTGGGTATGGGGGTCACGGGCCTCCAGGAATCGGGTATTGCAGAACAGGCGGCCGGAGATCGCCTGGACAACCCCGTTGAACAGGAAATTGACCGCGTGTTCGACCGGATCAACGAGCGTTACGGAGAATCAAAGATCACCCACGGCCAGGTTCTGCGTCGGAAAGGCAGCTAGGCAGAAGACTCCAGTTTTTTCATTTCCTCGTCCCGCAATTCACGGCGCAGGATTTTACCGACGTTCGACTTGGGCAGTTCATCACGGAACTCGATGTGACGTGGCCGCTTGTAGCCGGTCAGCTGTTCCTTGCAATAAGCCCGCAATTCTTCGTCCGTAAGCGACGGATCGGATTTGACGACGAATACCTTCACCGCCTCGTTGGACTTGGCGTCCGGCACCCCGATAACCGCCACTTCAAGCACTTTCGGATGCAGCGCGACGACGTCCTCGATTTCATTCGGATAGACGTTGAAACCGGATACCAGGATCATGTCTTTCTTGCGGTCGACGATCTTGAAATAACCGTCTTCGGTCATCATCGCGATGTCGCCCGTAAGCAGCCAGCCGTCATCGGTGATCACCTTGGCGGTCTCTTCGGGGCGTTGCCAGTAACCTTTCATGACCTGTGGCCCCCGGACCACCAGCTCACCGGTTTCGCCCTGGGGCAGTAGCTCACCCACGTCGTTCATGATGCCGCACTCCGTCGAGGAAATGGGCAGCCCGATGCAGCCGTTAAAACCCTCCAGGTCTACTGGATTGATGCAGGCGGCGGGCGAGGTTTCCGTGAGACCGTATGCTTCCACCAAGGGAGTTCCGGTGACTTCGAGCCATTTTTCCGCTACCACCCTCTGTACCGCCATGCCCCCGCCAAGCGCTCCCTTGAGGGTGCTGAAATCGAGCTTGGCAAATTCCGGGTCAGCCAGCATGCTGTTGAACAGGGTGTTGACGCCCGGAATGTACGTGAAGGGCACGGTCTGCAATTCCTTGATGAACGCAGGGATGTCTCTTGGGTTGGTGATCAGGACATTGACACCGCCCATGGCCATGAAGGTCAGGCAGTTCGCTGTAAGCGCGAAGATGTGATAGAGCGGAAGGGCGGTAATGACCACTTCCGAGTCCAGGCCGATGCCCGCCGGAATCATCCAGGCTTTTGCCTGCAGCATATTGGCCACCAGGTTCCGGTGGGTGAGCATCGCTCCCTTGGCCACGCCAGTCGTGCCGCCGGTGTATTGCAGAAAGGCGAGGTCATCCAGGTCGAATTCGACCGGCGTCAGGGCCATCCGTGAGCCTTCATGCAGGACGTCATTGAATTTCGCCGCCCCGGGCAGGCTGAATGCCGGCACGGCCTTCTTGACGTGCTTCAGCATGAAATTGATGATCGTGCCTTTAGGGAAGCCCAGCAGGTCTCCGATCCGGGTCGTGATGACCTGCTCCACGGGGGTTTCGTGACGGACTTTTTCCAGGACGTGGGCAAAGTTTTCCACCACCACGATGGCCTTGGCGCCCGAATCCGTCAGCTGGTGTTTAAGCTCCCTTGCGGTGTACATCGGGTTGGTGTTGACGATAACGAGGCCAGCCCGCATGGCGCCGAACAGCGCTACCGGGTACTGCAGGATATTCGGCATCATCAGGGCGATACGGTCGCCTTTGACCAGGCCTTTGCTTTGCAGCCAGGCGGCAAAATCGCGGGTCTTTCGATCCAGGTCGGCGTAGCGGAGTTCCTTGCCGAAATTCATGTAGGCGACCTGGTCGCCGAACTTTTCACAACTCTGGGTAAAAATGTCCAGGATGGACGAGTACGCACCCAGGTCAATTTCCTCGGGAACGCCTTCAGGGTAACTTTGTAGCCATGGCTGGTTCACTATCAATCCTCGCAAAAAATACGATGTAGGTTATATGATGCATCAATCAGGATAAAACACGATGATTGATGTCAGAAGCTTTTATTTCGATCACATGGGATAATAGTTACCGATTTAAGGCGGAGTAGCAACGGATGGGCGAACAAAACGTCAAGCTGAACGACGACGAATCGACTCACCAGGCGTTCATGAAATCGCTGCTCACCGAGGTGCATGCGCTGGAGCGGATGCTCGATACCGGTTTGATTGAATCAGGTGTGCGCAGGATTGGCGCCGAACAGGAAATGTTCCTGGTGGACAAGGCGCACAAACCGGCACTCAAGGCGATGGAGATCCTGGATATCGTCGACGATGAACGCTTCACCCATGAACTGGGCCTGTTCAATCTGGAAGCAAACCTTTCTCCTCACAGGCTGGGTGGCGACTGCCTGTCGCAAATGGAAAAAGAAGCGCAGGAAATCTACAGCAAAGCAAGAAAGACAGCAGAGCGCGTCGGCTGTGACATCGCCCTGGTGGGTATTCTTCCCACCCTGACAAAGGACAATCTAGGACTGGAATCGATGGTGCCGACGCCCCGGTACTATGCGCTGAATGACGCGATCAGGGCGCTGCGGGGCGACGAGTTCGAATTTACCATCAATGGCATCGACCAGCTGGTGGTGGAACACGATAACGTGATGCTGGAAGCCTGCAATACGAGCTTCCAGGTTCACTTCCAGGTCAGCCCGGAAAATTTTGCGAAGAACTACAACATTGCGCAGGTGGTCACTGCGCCGCTGCTGGCGGCTGCTGTCAACTCACCGATATTGCTGGGCAAGCGCCTCTGGCATGAAACACGGATTGCCGTGTTCGAATATTCCGTTGATACGCGGTCCAAGGTGCACCAGGAACGTGGCCTCTTGCCCCGGGTGCATTTCGGTGACCGTTGGCTGGAAGAGTCCGTCACTGAAATTTTCAAGGAAGACATCGCGCGTTTCCGCATCGTGCTGACCACCGAAACCGAGGAAGACCCCCTGGGCATGATCGACCAGGGCATCATGCCGTCATTGAACGCCCTGCGCCTGCACAATGGCACGGTTTACCGCTGGAACCGGCCCTGTTACGGCGTGCATAACAACATCCCGCATCTGCGGATCGAAAACCGGGTGATCCCCTCCGGCCCGACCGTGCTCGACGAAATTGCCAATGCTGCTTTCTTCTACGGCATGATGGCCGGGATGACGGAACAGGTGACGGACATTCGCGAATACCTGACGTTTGGGGACGTCAAATCAAACTTCCTGGCGGC